>NZ_JANTPT010000004.1 GCF_024753565.1 Mechercharimyces sp. CAU 1602
GTTGGGATAACGCACCACAGGAATCGTTTTTTGGTCATTTTAAAGATGAGACCTATATCAAGCAATGCGAATCCTTGGAGGACTTAAAAAGAGAGGTGAAGAGCTATATGACCTACTACAATCACTATAGACACCAATGGAATTTAAAGAAGATGAGCCCTGTTCAATACAGAGATCATCTTCTTAAGACTGCCTAGGCTTTTTTAAAATGTCCTTTACAAAGGGTATACTTTACTTTAACGAGTCTCTCCGGCTTTTTCCACGTAAGTTATCAAAAGGGTTAATTATAGTTAGTCATAGTATACTCTCTCATATCTCTTTCTATTCACCCTATGAGATGGAATACTGTGATATAATTATTTACGAGAATTGGACATATGATCCGGGCGGCGTGGAGCCTATGTCAGCAAACGAAGTGCTAGGAATACTGACTTTCGTTGTGTTGCTCCTCGGTTTACTTATCAAAGTGGCTGAGTTTATGCTCAACATACGAAAAAAGTAATCTATCCGCCCGTGGTCTCCCAAACCTAAAGGGGAAGATTACTTTTTTGTCGTTACCCTGATAGGTTCGGCTTAACGCCGCTCTGTGTCCATGCAATTTCTCCGTGAGTGGCAGGTGCGCGAACACCTGCCACTTTTCATTATACCGTCATTATATCATTATTTTTAGCTTTTGTCTCTTGAGCTTATTATATCCCTAGATAATTCAAATATTCAACCGGACAGCTCAAAACATCAGTCAAGTCTCCCCTTTAAGAAAATATTTCTATAAGTAAAATTACCGTTGCACTTCCAGTAAGTGTGGCTCCTACAATGCTCATCGCTAAATCAAAGCCCCTTTCCCTCCTTATGAAAATAACATTTTGCAAAAAACCAAACAGACATAAGTAGGCAAGCATAGAGTATACCCAATTTAAATTACTTGACCACATTGCCATTATTACACAAGCTATTATAATAATCGGATAGGTACGATCAAACCACTTTCTTATTACTTCCTTCTTGTCTGAGTTTATTTTACTCATTATTCCATCTCCTTTCATTGCACACTAAAATATAAATTCTAAATATTAGTTGACAAATAATATATTATTCGGGGGTGAAATGCTATCCATTCAAACTTATGGGTGGATATTATTCTTAGTTTTAACATTAGGTTCAATATCTAGTTTACTACTATACAACAAGGGACACCAAGCGTGCTCTTATTATGATAGAGGATAGATACCATGAGTAAAGTGGTTTGTTGTATCACTCATCCCATATCTTCTTCCTTTCTAGTACATAGTCCATCAGCCCCAAAGCCACTTCGCCCTTCTCTGGAACGATCCCCTCAAAGGGTAGCCTGTAATCCTTGTCGTAGAAGTAGACGTAGCCATCCATGTAATAGAATCGCAACTTCCCTTGCTGTAACGTAACGGGCTTCCACTTCTCAAATATGAACCATAACAGCCGATCAACAACGTGCTTCTCCAGTTGCCGATGCTTGCAGGCTTCACGGATATGTCCCTTCCCTAGATCTACATGCCCATCACGGCACGTCCAGACCTTCTTTAGCCCTCCTTAGCCTGATGGATGATCGCTTTTTCATTTACTACTTCCGTTGTGTTGCCTCGAAGCCGTTCATTCTCCACCTCCAACTGCTCCACTCGCTCTCGAAGCTCATTTGCAAGTTGGATTGCATTTTCATTCTTATCCATAAGGTCCCTTACGGCGGGTGCATTGTTATCGATGAACGCTTGAAGAGCCTCATCCGTGATCCGCCATCCGTCCTTTCTCGTCTTAGGTGGGATGCCTTCTATCTTCCCTTGTATAAGTCAACAAAAAAGAACGCTGATTTCTCAACGTTCCTCATGCACTAATCAATTTTGATGAACCCCTCGGAGTTTGTTTCGACAAAACCAAAAAATCATTACGACAGTGAATGTCGATGCAAACGCTCCTAAGTAATACCCAGCCAGTTGGAGTGAAACACCCTCACTCTCCGCCTCAAAACGTGCAATGTTGTAGCCCGTCGTGGGATGCTTATAAAGCGTGTAGATGATGAACAGAGGTAATGCCATCATAAGCGATGACATAACTACCGCTTTCATCCTTCCCAAATTTATTTTTCTCATGTTTGATCCGTCGCTCCCCTACCGTAAACTCTCTCACCAGCCCCACAGTTGCTAACTGATTTCTCTAATCACCAAAAAGAACCCTTCCAAAGCCGTAGATTGATGAAAGTGAAATCCAGGGGTCACGGTACCCAAAAAGTGTAAAAAGGGCACAGTGGCCCTTCATTGGAGAGAATTTGTTGCACGTTTGTATGATGTCCGCGCGAGTAAAGCCAACCTCTGATAATGTCTTAATAATACTGGCATCGTGTGAAGGTAGCTAAATCATATTATCATCCAATAATTTTTTCGCTTCTTCTTTATACACCAGACCAACCTATTGGCTGGTTAATTTTTGGCTATTTAAAATGACCGCTTAACGGATTTTACTGTTCCGTTACTCCCCAAACCCCAACACACCATAAGTACACGACCGATAGGTAAACCTGTTCTAATAACAGGTTTACAGTATGATATTACCCTCATCCCAAACGATGCCTAATTGATATCATATTGTCGAGCTGCTTGTTTAATAATCACTTTGATTTAATTTTCAATATCAGGAATTTTTTTGGCTGTTATAAAGGTTTTTATTTTTTGCGTGATTTCGGATTTCAAAAAATCATTCTTATCTGTAATGAGGATACGAAAATAAATTGATTTACTTATCAATTCCTTTATCAGGGGGGATGAGTTTAAAATCTCAGGGACTTTGTCCGTTGAAAGTCCTATTCTATGGGAAATCATTAGAACCAAGCCCATCCCTTTCTCTTCATGGTCTAATTCTATCAGTTGCAGATCAGCTTCCGTGAGTTGCTCTTCTGAGGCAACCGAAAGAACTCGCACAAACTCAAAGATTGAAATCGACGTTCCAAGGATGTTTCTTGATGTAGGCACTCGACCATGTAAATGCAAAACGTCTCCCCTGTACCCACAAGGACATAAGACACCTTTTTCAAGTTCGCCAACATCACTCATCTTATGATTATATAAATGGCTCTGGTTTGGGTGTCGGACAGTTACACTAAGCTCATGGTTAACCGGGTTACTAGATAACTCGACATGTTCATAAATATGATAGTCATTACCAGCAAGAGATGAACACTGAAATCCTATAGGTCCGGTCTCCTGAGATGTGTAGGCAAGAGGCTTAATGCAAACCCCTGGAATTAGTGTCTGAACTTTTTCAAGGAGGATAGTTGAGATTTATTCTCAGAACACAAAAGACGGTTCAAAAAACTGGGAAGGCAAATGATTGTGTCAATAGAGAATGTGTCTATAGCCTCACATAAAGCATCTTTATCAACAATAGATGCAAAAGGATAATATTCTACTTGGAGCAAACGACAAATCTCATGAGCAAATAGAAAACCACCCCAAAGGTTACCAGCAGCACCCAGACAGTTAGCGACAGACGAAACTGATAGATCTCTAAACAAAGGTGACAAGACTTTGGCCGCCGTGGAAGTTACAAACTGATAATTCTCCCATGGATGTTCGACAGTTCGGGATTTCCCCGTAGTCCCACCGGTTGCAAATACTATGACCGACATTGGACCTAGACCTCCTTTGTGATGACCCTTTTTAAAAAAATGAATGAAGCAATTGCTGCAGAAAACACTGCAATAAATATAAATGAAGGAACATGTTCTGGTATATTTTCGATTGCAACACCTGTAATCCATGAACCAAATGCTGAGCCAGCATTTGATAAGATAACTATATAACTAAACAATACTCCAGATGGAATTTCTGAATTAATGCCACTGGCCTTAACATAAATTTCAGGGATAATCACTGATTCATAAATACTGTATGCAACCAAAGCAATGACGGCTATATATACAGAACCAAGCAAATAAATAGAAGAAAAAGCACCACATATCACAATAAATCTCGAGATCCAACGCTCATTAAATGTCTTTAATTTTGCAACAACGCCCTGCCATAGACAGATAGTGACCCCAACAATAGAGAAAAAGAAACCGGAATACCCTTCAAGTTCTGGGCTTATTTTACCAAGAAGCGTCGTAGACGTGATGAAAATTCCCATGATGAGGAAGCAAAAGAATGATGCGAGCAGTATGCTCTGCACCTCTTTAGCCATATTCCCACGAAATGCGTAAAGCAGACCAACCAATGGTGAGGCAAATGTAGGATTACTCTTATTTCTAGAGAGAGTATGATTTATTGTGAGTGCAGCAATTGCCATAGCGGAACTGGATAAAATTACTAGCAGAATAACTTCATTCATGAAATTATATTTCAGAGCCAATGCAGCCAATGAAGGGGCAATAAAAACAGCAATATTTTGAGATAATGAAAATGTGTTCATTGCTTTTTTAAGATGTGTACCCGATAGACTTTCTGCAAGAATTTCCCTTAAAAACGGTTTTGATATGGATTTGGATACAGATATGAGTAAAAAAAACATCAACCATGAGAGCAGAGATAAGGACATATATATTGACAAAAACGCAAGGCTTCTCAGTAAGAATGAAACAAAAATAAGTTTCCTTCTTGAAAAATACTCAAGATATCCGGTAGTTGTAAACATCAATAAACTTTCCAGTATAATGGCGCCTGCTAAACAGGTACCAACACTGGCGGCGCTGATATCTGGAGACATTCCTAGCAGAGGTAAAGAAAAAAAGAAAGAAAACTCAGCCAGAAAAACTGCCAGATATATAAAATACGTCGTCTTATAACTACTCATAATATCCATGTACTGTTTTCGCTAAGTGATCGAAAACTTCTGTCCTTATTTCATCAGGAAGAGTTGTTAAGTCAGTCTCTGCTGTGGACATCTCATTAAAATAAAAACCGGACTCGTTCATCAGCCAATCTACAGCTAACGTAGTACAGCCTGATTTTGCTGCTATATTTATTGATAAATGACGCATTTGTTGAAAATAGGATTCATTGTCATATTGCTCTAGAAATTCACTTTCTGACAGAGTGAACTGTTCCCCCCCACTTGCAACATTACCAATATAACCGTTACCAAGTGGTATACGGAATTTAATAAATGCTAGTTTATTTGCGATAAAGAAAAACCGGACATCTCTGGCTCCAGCAAGATAAGGTGTCATGAAATATTCAACTGAGGATGCAGATATTAAATTTCCGGTACTAACTGCATGCTGCAAATTGAAAGATTTAATAACGCCAAAACCCATGCCTGTTCCTGTAGGTTTGAAAATATACTCTCCGCTGTAGTTAGAAGCAAAACGCTGAATGGCTGGGACTACGTGACGATGATATCCGAGCATAGTAAACGGGAGCACAGGAGCGCCATGAACCGATGCCAGTGTCATTTGAGCCACTTTATTCCATTCAAGTGCTTCAATTCCGGCAATGCTTCCATTTAATAAACGCGCGCCTTTCGCTCGAAGATAATGCCGCAGTGTGGATGCGATTGATCGGGCCTGCGCATTAAGATTAGCCTGGGAAATAATGAAAGTGGAGTTGGACTCATCCAAAACATTTCCTTTATATGTTAAATTCATTTCGCAATTTGGATGTGTGGTAACAATGCAATCTTCCAGTGCGAGAAAGCTAAACGCAATATCCCTCTTTTCAAATTCGAGTGTAAACTGAGCATACGACCTCTCAATGTCCTCAACATTATCATATTCTTCCCTTGCGACTATCCAGTATAAATTCATTTGTTTTCCTTTCTCCATATCATGATTGATTGTGGTAGTGATGTTGATATTGTTCTTTCTATAATGAATCCGGTTGCTTGTGCCAGGCTTTCATACTCATGATAAAATCTCTCCTTACCCAAAAGAGAGAGCGTCCATCAGTAAATCTAGTGTCTTACCTTTGCTACTATCCTTTTTCTTAATAATTTCAATGACAAATAGCCTGGATTCGTTACTCATGGCACGGTGACAGTTTTCAAGAATTTTTAGAGCATGCTCATCGTTCCAGTCGTGGATGATATTTTTCAAGATATAGATTTCTTTACCTGCGACTATGCTTCTGAAAAAATCAGCATTAGCGTATTCTATGCCATCCTCAGTTCTGCTATTTTCAGAATAAAGATCAAGAACAGTTGCAGATTTTAGGTTGTACTTCTGATGAAGTTTTTTCATCAGAACCCCTTTCCCTCCACCGATATCAACAACGTCAGAATGCTCATCGCATTCAATGTATTCGATGATCTCGGTAGAGAGGTTCTCTGTAATTTTGGCCATTAGTCTGTCAAAGGTATCTTTTAAATCCGGATTATGGCTTAGATATGAAAAAAATGGAGTTCCATGAGTTCTTTCAAAGGCTGAAGCTGAAGTGTACGAGCGCATTGAAGATGCATAATGAGGCCACATATTCCAGTAATCTTCGCCCAATTCGCATAATATCCACAATGTCTCCAGACTATTTTCATCAGCCAGAACTTCTGCGTCTTCAGTCAGTGAATACCGTAAGTTATCTAATCGGACAATGCCGAGTTCAAGCATGACATCAAGTAGACGAGAAAGACGATTACCATCAAGTTCACAGTGAGTAGACAATTCATGCAAGGTCAACGCCCTTCTTTGTCCTAAAGAAAAGGGTATGCCCAGTTTAACAAACGTATGAAGTGCTACGGATTGTCTATATGCAGTTATTACGTTAATTAGCATACCGTTTCGCCTCTGAGTGCCTTACTTAGTGCGTTAACTGAATCTGCAAACCGTTTAAGCTCTTCCTTTGAATGTGCTGCAGAGATAGCTACCCGAACAATACTTTGTGATTTTGGTACCGTCGGGTACATGGCTGCTGTAGCGAGAAAACCCTGTATCTGAAGGTTTGCAGAGGTATTTATGGCCTCAGTTTCGCAACCTATATGGATTGTGCGAATTGGGCTTGTTTTTTCTTTCACTTCTACATTGAATACTGAGCTGTCAAAAAACTGGATATTTTCTTTCAGTTTCGCTTGTAGTTCGGTGATTTCACTCGATAGATGTATATTCGCAGATGCCACGCATGCTGCAATACCCGGCAATGAAGGGGGGCCGCTGAAAATGTAATTTAGTGCATATTTTTTTATGGTCGAGACTGTTTGCGAATTATTAAAAGATGCAGCGCCACCATGAGAACCAAAGGCTTTTGAAAGTGATGACAACAAGATCAAGTTTTCGCTGAACTCACCTAACTTGTGCAGCGTATACCCACATCCATGTTTACCGATTATTGACGTGCCGTGCGCATCATCGACATAGAAATAACCTTCAAATTCTTTTACTAGCTTGGTTAATTCAACAACATTATTGCTCCCACCCATTGATCCTAAAGAATCTGATATGAGGATGGGGGTTTTTCCTTCAGCCCTACATTTTTTTAACGCATCATTGATTAATTCCTGATCAGAAAAGCTAACCCTTTCAAAACTGCCAAACTGCTCTAGAATTCCTCTAAGTATTTGGATGGATGCATGTGTTGTTTTATCAACAATCCACTTTATCCCTTTTTTACTAATACTATAACCTGGAAGTTCTCCTGACCCAAGTACAGGGAGCACTGCGAGATGCGCAGCACCAACTGAATTAAATATAACTGTGTGTGAATTGAAAAAAATCGTGTTTAATTTTTCTTCCAGCTCATCAAAAATATCACATTTTGCGCGGGTTCTCGCTGCTGCATATTGAACACCGAATCTATCTACAGAATCTTTAATGGCGTTGATTAATCTCGGGTGCCGTTCAATCCAAGATAAGAACATGACATGAAATCTATGTATTCTTTTCCGTCGCTACAAATAATCCCTCTTCCATTCGTGCGCGATATGATCGTTAAATCATTTATTGTTCGTTTCCATATTTGTTCTTGATGAGGCCGGCTGGAATTTATGCGATCATTTGAAATCATTAATTTGCTTCTTCATTTCGCATGAATCCTTTTTTCATGTTATTCCTCTATTATGAATGGTCCTTATTATTTTTGCGCCAGAACCTTTCCCCACTATTAACAATACAGGTAATAAGAATACATTTCAAATGAAAATATATTTAGAAATAATAGAATTATTTTTATTTAAATATGTTTTTGCACAATTCTGTGAAAATGTATATTAGGGGGTACGAACACCAAAAGCAGATTGAACCGCCACATCTGAAAATATTTCCAAATTGGAACAGTAACCCTGTCACTACTCCTATAAGATGATCAAAGAGTATGAGGGTATGTGAAGAGATATTTCAACTGACGAATCTATATCAAGTCATTTTCCATTTATTTCTTGTTCGGCGGTAAAATTGGTCGTTGCTCCCTCTACCCCTACTTGATACGATATTTAAAATATATGAAATATCTATACCTAGTCTTGATTCCGGAATCCAAGCGATACACTGGATTTGTTGACCACATCTTTGCAATGTGTCGTTTACTAGGATTCCGATTTGCTCCTAGAGTAAACAGTCTAGGAGCAAATAAAATCTATACATTCCAGAAATCCAATCAATATCCTGAACTATCTTTTTTAATGAGTAACCAATCATTAAAGCCCTATCTAATCAGGAAAAACTGGGATCATATGTTACATTTAACCAGTTCTCTCGTTCGTGGGACGGTAAGCGCATCATTGATCTTAAAGAAATTAGGATCGTATCCCCGGCAAAATGGATTATCTACTGCTTTGCGTGAGTTAGGTCGTATTGAACATAGTTTACATATTCTAGCATGGATGCAAGATCCGGAATTCCGTAAACGAATTCAAATCGGCTTGAATAAAGGCGAATCAGGAAATGCTCTAAAAAGATCTTTAGCTTTTAATAGATTAGGGGAAATACGGGATCGATCCTATGAAGATCAATCTTATAGGGCGAAAGGGATTCAGTTAATTATGACTGCAATTGTTACATGGAATACGGTGTATATTTCCAAGGCAGTAGAGGTCTTAAAAGCAAGAGGAATTGATATTCCCAAAGAATACTTGAACCACCTTTCACCATTGGGATGGGAGCATATTAATCTTGTTGGAGATTATATATGGAATCTAAAACAGGAGGTCTCTCTTGATAATTTACGACCTCTACGTGAGAAGAAGTCTTTTGGTAAATAAAATGAAGAGCTGACTATCTCTTAGCGTATAGGTAGTCAGCTTAATTGTGTCTAAAATATGTCTAAACGTGTATTTTTCTTCTTTGGGTACCGTGACCCCATCCAGTACCATTCCTTGAAAAAAACCTAGATACCACGGTTTTGCTCTGCTATGCTATGAAAAAGGAGTGATACCATGAACAAAGCGGAATTCATAGGAAAAGTAGCGGAGAAAGCTGACATAACCAAGAAGGATGCCACGGAAGCGGTTGATGCTGTGCTTGGCTCTATCACAGATGCGCTTCGTGAAGGGGATAAAGTGCAACTAATCGGCTTCGGAAACTTTGAAGTGCGGGAGCGTTCGGCACGAAAGGGGCGCAACCCACAAACAGGGGAAGAGATCGAGATAAAAGCAAGTAAGGTTCCTGCGTTTAAACCAGGGAAACAGCTAAAAGACTCGCTGAACTAGAAAAGAGCCGTGAGGGGTCCCATATTAAAGTGTACCCTATAGAGTAGACACCAAAAAAAGTCTATCCTATGGGGTGCTTTTCTGTACAATAAAGAGAAAACGAAGACTGGGGATTATCAAATGAGTAAGCTCAAAACACCTTATTAAAGGCAGAAAATGAATTGTTAAAAAAGATGAAAATGATGGAAAGGAGGGCGAAACGAAGTCGTTAAAATCGCTAGTTGAACAAAAGTATCTTCTGATTCGTTTTTTATCGAAAAATACAAATTAACCAACATGGTGAGATACTTATGTGCGATTTCAGGGGTTTCACGCTCAGGATATTATCGATATCATTCTCTAGAAGCAAGAGAACAAAGAAAGCAGAAAGAGGAAGCAGACGAGAAGTTAAGAGAAAATATCCTGAAAGCCTATCACTTTAGAAAGCGTAACAAAGGAGCTCGCCAAATCAAAATGACCTTAGAGGGCCAGGATCGACCAATGAGATTCTAGCCTATCATGTTTCTGATCGCATCACATTAGATATCGCAACGGTTACTCTGACAAAACTAAAAGAGAATAAAAAAGTGAAAATGGCAGAAGGGGCGTTTATTCATTCTGATCAAGGAGTTCATTACACAAGTCCTATATATCAGAAGATGGTCAAAAAATACAGATTCGGACAACCTATGTCAGACGGGGAAATCGTTGGGATAACGCACCACAGGAATCGTTTTTTGGTCATTTTAAAGATGAGACCTATATCAAGCAATGCGAATCCTTGGAGGACTTAAAAAGAGAGGTGAAGAGCTATATGACCTACTACAATCACTATAGACACCAATGGAATTTAAAGAAGATGAGCCCTGTTCAATACAGAGATCATCTTCTTAAGACTGCCTAGGCTTTTTTAAAATGTCCTTTACAAAGGGTATACTTTAGTGATTCTCTCAAGCTTTAATACAAAAAACCAGGAGCGTGAGCGGATAGGTCGTTTACACCTCCACGTATGCTTTTCGGTTTCTCATGGAGACCACCTACTGTTTTCGTTGGAAAGTAAACGACGTCACCTTCCCTTCGCCGTGATAGGTGACTGAGGAAAACACTAGATCGAACTAAATTCTATTTTCCCTAACAGGCTCTGTAATAATTTTTATATCCTGAACTGCGCTCTCCGCCTTAGTTACTGCATCCTCAGTGTTTTCCCCAGTAGCAATTAAACAACCTACCCTATCAAAAGAGTGGAATATTTCAGTAACGGTATCTTGCTCATTCAATTTTAATTCTATAAATGGAATCGACGGATCTTGAGAGACTCTCTCTATTCCTGAAATACTAAGAACTCGCCCTGGAGCAGGAGCAAAGAACCGGATGGCTGCTCCACTAGTAGCACGGGGTGGCTTAAGCCAAGGAGAAATAATTCCAGCCGTCCAGGCTAAAAACAGCGTAAGCATATTTTCTCCATAAGCATACTTATATAATTCATTAATTTTATCACCGCCTAATCTATTATGTGACTCCACGATACGAGGACCTTCAGGGGTAAGAAAAAGTTCTGTATGAGATGGACCTTCCTGTAAGCCTACGAGATCTAAAAATGATTTTACATACTCTATGATTTGATACTGCACCCTACTAGGGAGTAAACTGGGCATCGCATGCCCACGCTCTACAAAATTGGGAAATAGCACTTTATCAGTAATTGCTAAAACCATATGTTTACCATTAAAGCTAAATGACTCTACACTAACTTCAATACCACGTAAATACTCTTCTAACAAAAAGGTCGGCAGTTTCTCTAAAATAATGGGAGCGAGACTTTCTAAATCCTTCCTACTCTTTATTACAAATACATCCCGACTACCATTCCCATCTAAAGGTTTTACAATAAAAGGAAAGGGAAACGAGTATAAATCTTTTATAGATGATCCTATTCTGTATTTACAGGATGGAAAATGCGATAACTGAAGCAAAGATCGCATCTTCCCTTTGTCTTGAAGTGTTTTAACTGTGTCAACAGAGTTTCTTTTAATACCCATCATCTCTTCACATTGGGCAGCAGTAATTAATGCTTCCTCAACAAATGAGACTACTCCATCAAGAGGGGATTCTTGATGCATCCTTTTTATTAACGAAATGATAGAGGTAGCATCATGTGTATCTAATACATATACACGATCAGCTAATTTGTAATGGTGTGAGCGTAAATGTTCCCTCTTCTGAATTAATATCGCTTCTATTCCAAGTTGATTAGCTTGCTCTAAAACATCATTTCGCGTACCGATAAATACTAATCGTTTATGCTTCTTTAACATAAGGCTTCCTCACTTCATCCTTTGTCGTCCTAAGAACCATTAACCCAATGAAAGTAACAACCAGAATAAATATTCCATGGGATGCATATAGCCAGCGTTGAGAAAACACTTCGCTTAAGTAGCCCATTACAATATATATTACCAGTGAAATCGAAGTAACAAAGGTTGTAAATACTGAATGTACTCTTCCTTGATACACGTTATCAACCGTTTGTTGAATCGTTGTTATATATAATATTCTCACTTGGAATGTTAACCCGATAAAGAAATACCCTATGATAGCTACCCATAGATGCGAGGAAAAAGCAAACATAAGAATACTTAATCCTAAAAAACCCATTCCTGCTATCATAGTAAAATTCCTTCCTGCACTTTTTGTAATAGTCGTTAAGTATAATCCCCCCAACACACCACCTACTGCGAAAGACGCATCGATATAGCCAAATCCATCCGCTCCCACCTCTAAAACATATTTAGAAAATGAGGGTAGCAATACATTGATCAGGCGCAACGTGATAGGAAAAGTTAAAAGGAGGGTATAGAGAACAACAATGGATCGGTGACTTTTAAGATAATGTACACCATCTACTAAATCTGTTTTATAGTTCATCCACAGCTCATTTAATTTATAAGAAGACGTACTGGGACTAACTTTTTTATTCTTTCTCATTTTTGATAAGCAAACAGCAGAGAGGATGAACGTTACTCCATTTATAACCATAACCCAAATGGGTGAGTAAAAAGCAACCACTATCCCGCCGATACCCGTACCAATAAGAGCACCCGCTTGTGCAGTTACTTGTGTTGTCGTATTTGCAGTTAGAAGTAACCGTTCAGGAACCACTTCCCTAATAAGTGCTATCACAGTTGGTTGAAAGATGATATCACCTATTGAAAGGCAAAATGCCATGAGATAAAGATGCCACACCTCCAATTGTCCAACAAAATAAAGGGCTGGAACAGAGAACAAGACCATCGCCCGAAATATGTCCATTAAATAAGCTATTTTTCTTCTATCGATCCTATCAATAATAACTCCGGCAAAAGGGGATACAATCAACCCTGGTACAGTTGAGCAAATGAGAAGTATTGCTACTGACATACTCGTGTTTGTCATCTCAAGTACAAGCCAACTATTAGCGATAAACTGCATACCAGTCCCTAGAAATGAGATGGAAGTACCTAAAAAGTAAAGGAGATAGGCTCTTATAGAAAGAACCTCTCTCCTTTCACGCCAAGCAGAAGATTTTAAACCTCCTTTTCGATGAAATACCACTTCATCACTTCCTTCGACCAGTCAGGTTGAACGACATCTCCAATTGGACCAAATTCACGCATATATGGTTTTATATCTAACACAGGTGTACCATCAATAGCGTCAAGAGATTTAACAGTCAATGTTAGCTTCTCCACTTTTATCAGTTGACAGCGAGAAACTCCTATGAAATTGGGACGCGCTTTCGCCCGTTGTGAAAACACCCCTACCTGCGGCCATTTCTTTTGATTTCTTGGGTGCCTTGCACCTAGATTAACCTTTTCTTTAGGAACACGATGCATATAAAAGACCACTTCGATATGAGAAAAGTCTTCAATACCCTTAATGGATAATTCATCAAATTGCTGCTCATCTAGTTGGATAGTTGACTCAATGCCTCCCCAAAAATCATCTTCCATATCTTTTCGCGGTGAAGATACTCGACCAATTGGATTTAACACGATCTCTCCCATTTCGCAACCCCCATTTTTAGGTCCAAATAGTTCCTCTAGCTAAAAGGTGACCAGACGTAACGCGTCTTACGGTAATGAAAACTTCATCTGGTGAACAGTAAAAAGATTTCGATATAACCTCTTGTACTCTGAATAAAAGGTGATGAATTTGTTTTTTACTATATATTTCTTTACAGACTATGTCTACAATTGGTGCCGCTCTTTCTTTCTCCCATCCAGGTTTATATGCAAAAGAGATCGAGTGCCATAATACCCAAGCATGGTTCGGCGGCAACTGAAGAGAGCAGAGAGCTTCCTCCGCTATTTTTTCTAACAAACCACTAGGAGGATTTCCTTCCTTACTATACAGATGAATGATTGGCATAGATACATCTTCCCTCTATCACTTTTGTCCAATTATTAGTAATGTGTTTATAGATAAATAAAACTCACCATTTCGTTCAGTAATATTCATCTCTTCTAATTGAGTCTGGGGTAATTGAGAAATAACTTTTTTAATCCTGTCGTTAGCCCCAGCTCCTGAATCTGCAATCTCGCACCACCTATGAGTAGCTAATCCAGAAGGAAACTCACACAAGCCCCGATAGACACTCACATTTTTCAAACCGGCTTTGTTAAAAAAACCTTGCCATTCTTTTGCAGTATAGCTGCGTACATGCGTTGGATCATGAATCGTTTCTAGTTGATGATTCGTCTCATCTAATTCAACATCTTCATATCCTTCTAAATCAATGATGGCAACTTTCCCCTCTTTCTTAGCTATTCTTGCCATTTCCTTAACTGCCAGCTGAATATCGTAGAAATGGTGTGCAGCTAAACGAGAGGTAACCAAGTCAAAGCTACTATCGCTCAAGGATATATTTTCAGCATAATCTTGCACAGCTTTCGATGGAATCTTCTTTTCATTCGCTAATTTAACAAAATTTTCTAACATGCGTTCAGAGGGATCAACACCGACCAAATATTTTGCTCTCCCAGAAAAAGATATCCCTAGATGACCCGCTCCACAAGCAACATCACAAATAGAGTCCATCCAATCATTTTCAAGCAAGCGATGAAGAAGACCGATAGTAGGGCTAGTACGATGAACCTCGCTTGTAAGGAAATGCTCTGCTAAATGGTTAAACCGTTTCGCACTTCTTTTGTCTATCATTTAAAATCTCCCCTCTATCGTAGGGTAAGAATCGACGACGCAGGTATAAGTAACGGATCATCTCTTACCTTCAACTCTTTAAGAGTAGCTGTTCAGCAGTGTCTGTCTTCTTTATCAGGCACTGCTGATCCCACTTATTTGTCTTATTTCTTGACGGCTTTATCCCTCATCATTAAATGAACGATGTCCCCTACCTTTTGATCTGGAAATTCATTGGTTGGACCTTCCTTGGCTAACGTGTGGCCATATCCAAGTAATATATGAGGTGTTACCGCTGAAAATCCAGCGTCTTTCAGGTTTTGGACCGTCCAAGGGATATATTCTTCAGGGGATATAATTTCAATTGAGTTTAAATCCTCACCGTATCCAATGTAATCTTCTGACCCATAAATAAGATGGAGTGGCTTATGATATCGCCTTTTTTGAGATGCATCCGTTGGTTCAAAAACTGCTCCAATAAGAATCATTCCAGCACCAGGTAATTCAGGAACATCCAAGAGAACATGAGCCCCCAATGACACCCCTAGATAAACCAGCGTATGTTCTAAACTGGCATGGCGAATAACTTCTCTTAAGAGACTCATACGAAGATGAAGGTGATGATCGTCTGCTGGCTCATCTAAATTAGAACGTAGGGGATGATCAAATTCGATTATCCCAACATTTCTTTGCATAAGCTGATTTGTGACTTGATTATAAAATTCGAGTTCCCCTTCCGCTCCATTTTCATCAAGCTTACCAAATTGTCCCGATGGGGAAATTAAAACAGAACAACCTGAATACTGCTCAGGTATTCGCATTCGAATACGAGAATGGTAAGACTGAACCCGGACAGTTGAAATGGTTTCGAACACCTTATACTCTCCTACAAATAGGCTCACTGAACGAACCAATCCGCTGATGAAGATAAACACTAATTATTTCTTCATGAAGAGATTCACCATCCAACGTAGGGATAAAAGCGTCACTTGTTTGCTCAATTAACCCTTTGCTTCTTAGATCTTCAAACACATCTTTATAGGGAGCATCACTTAGTAAATCCACACCAAATTGTTCGAGATATCTTTTAAAAACGATAGGTTGATTTGACTTAAAGTTAAATCCTAATGTAGTAGAAACCGCTTCATGCTCAGTCAAATTACGGCCAAAAGATAAAGGAACCTGCTTACTCTCCTTCATATGTTCAACATAAGCATTAATATCAGATATGTTATGTGTTTGGAGGATTTCATTCTTCCCACCGGTTAACCAACCATATGCCCCAGGACCAAATGCAATCATGGAGTCGTATCTTTGCCATTTATTCCGTGATACACGTGGAATATTCCCTTCTGGATAAACCCCAGGTTTGCTCCACCAACCACATGGACTGGGATGATACCCAAACTCCAAAAAGACTTGTAAGACAGCTTCTCTCATTTGATAAGTTTCATCTAGCGTGGGAAACAAGCCTTCTCTTTCCAATCTCTCCCTATGTTTTGGAACATTCCATAAAGACCGATTTCCAATCCCCATACTTTGACGATCTGCATTTCGAAGTCGATATATCGTTATGGTAGGTACACCTAGTTCACATAAAACACGAATATCATTAGCAACGCTTTGTGGAGTTTGAAATGGCAAACCAAACATGATATCTACGTTAAAAGGTTTCTCTGTTGCTAAAAGCTTGTTAATAGCATCTAGTGACATTTTACTATCGTGCTTACGACCAACAAATTGATTAACTTCATCTTGTAAAGATTGAACACCCACACTAAATCTATTAAACCCAAGGGAAATAGCTTGTTCCAATTCATCATTCTGATAGTTATCTGGATTACCCTCTAAGGAAATTTCGCAGTCTGGAGTTAAATAATAATTTTCTCTTACATGATCCATGATTTTTGATAATTGTTCAGCTTTTAAAAGAGAACCCGTTCCTCCTCCAATATAAAAAGATTCTATCCGCGCTTTTGGTAACCAGGGTACACGTGCTAAATAACGATTAGACTCTTCGATCAGCAAATGAGTCCACTCATTCAAAATCTCATCATTTCCTTCTTTGTTTGGAAGGAGCTTCTTTACATAGTTACAGAAGTGACAAATATAAGAGCACAAGGGAACATGGAAATAAAGATGAGCCGGCTTACCATAACCATCATGCTCAACATACCGTTGAAATAACTCCTCGGATGATAACTTTGCTCCATAATTTGCAGTAACATTAATATTGTAATTGTCGCGGTCAATTTGCAGTTCTGGATGACGTTCCAAAAGCTTACCTAAATTTAATTCACCTGTCGAGGTAAATGTATGACTTTTCATTAATATTCACTCCTTTTCCCTATTAGAGTCAATCCTAATTCATTCTTCTGTCTTTCTTCCCAATAGCCCCTCGTAAGCAGCATAAACTGTTTAATATACTCTGTTGCACCGCAACCTAGTTCATCTTTGGAAACATTTTTTGCTAGTGGAGGACATCGAAACTGACACCAGATATCTGACTGATATATCTCACAGTTTTGGCATGACTTGAAGTCGTCAAAAGTAATTGAGCGAAAGTCATCAAAGCCATCTTCCCAAATCAATTGAAAAGGATCCTCTTTTATATTTCCTCCCAAATACATGCCATTACTCATACAGTTGCTACAAGGATAAGTGTTTCCTGAACTATTAATATAAACTACTGAACGACCGCACTTTTCTTGACCTGTTGCTTCTTCCAAACGTTGAGCAAAGTTAATAGTCTGAACAGAATAAATCTCATCCTCGGCATCTGCGGTAGACAGATCCTGATCATCTGGTCCTTGACTGAAACGATCCATACAGCGTTTATAAATATCAAATACCTTATCAATATCTTCTTGTTGCAAAAGAATATCGGGATGTAAAAGCGCCCGTCCAATGGGATGCGTCTCCAGCCATTGAGGCCGTGGATATCCGTTATCTACACACCATTGAAAGATTTCTTCAACATCATCTAAGTTATTCCGATGAACAGATATAGCCGTCCGTAAACTATGTCCGTACTTGTCCATCCATTCAAATCGTTTACGTAATTTGGGAAAATCCATCCCTCCCCTAATCGTACGTTCTGGATCGGCGGTATCAAAGCTAATAAAAAATGAAACTCCTGGAGGTAATTGAGCTAACTTTTCTTCAGTAATTAATAATCCATTAGTAAATACTTGAGTCAAAAAGGGCTTACTCATAGCATGACGAATGATTGGCACTGCATCTTTATGCGAGAAGACCTCTCCTCCAGTAAGAAAAACCTGTAATACTCCCATATCAGCCAACTGATCGATGAGAGAAAAAATCTCCTCCGTTGACATCTCATTCGGTCGCTTTACTGCAGAATCAGCATAACAATGCTTGCACCTAAGGTTACAAAGATTTGTTATCTCTATAAATGCAATTACGGGAGAACTCAGATGAAATTTGTTTAAGTCCACAACCGATTCTTCCAAGATATACGAATCGAAATCTATATCTGTTATAGTAATATCTTGATTATGTAGAGATGTAATTGTATCTTCAAACTCGGGCTTTAACAGTTCAACCCTACCATCAGGTAGCATTGCTACAATGCCGCCCATACTCTTCTGATAAGGAATCTGATTCATAAGAAAACTCCTTTTATAAGGGCAGTTTGAAACTGCCCTTAATTTCAGTTATTTCTTAACGCTATGACCAGCACCAACTGCAGATAGAACAAGACCTTGCTGAGACTTTTTAATATGAATGGTTGCTAATTTCTTGTCTTTCATGAGATATCTTCCTTTCTTTGTAGGATGTAAATATTATCTTATAATGAATATTTACTTGTCAATGACCAAAAAACAATTCGAGATATTTGTATATTTAGACATTTAATTTTTTTATAGACATTAGTATTATATTAGAAGATCGATTTAAGAGGATTTAATCGCAATATACTCGAAATAGACTGAAATTACTCATGATATAATCACTTGAAGATGAATATACATCCGATTCAAAATTGAATATCTTTTTTCTTTGATTTTATCTTTTAAATATAAAAGTTTGTAAATTTTTCTGCAGTCCGTTATTTTATATTAGCGGTAACGTCATTGTATAATGACCTTACTATATTCTTTTTGTAAGCGTTTACAAGCGAGGAAAACTTCATTATAATACGGTCAACAGCAGGTGAACGATTCTCGACAGCACGACTAGCTAAGAAGTAGACCACTTCTACCTCGGGAGGATGTCATGATGCTATTTGAAACCAAATACCGTAAACAAGCCCTCACGCAGTGGAAAAAGGAAACTAAAGTTTATGAAAATAGAACAACTCATCACCGCAAACGAATGCCCCCTCGTCGCCCTTTAACGGCCACCCTCGCCGCTTTCTTTTTCTGGTTTCTCGACAAGTGAATACTTCGACGTTTAGCTCGGACACATGCATAAAAAAGAGCTAGCTAATAGGCTACGACTTTATTTTTCAGAAGTAAAGTCGTAGCCCGTGCCATGCCTCATAACACATCGGTATAAAGTACCTCTATTAAAGCATTCGTGTTTACTGGATGACTATCATTGGGTATGAGCGATTAATTTGTAATTCTGTATTCGATAGATATGATCACATAAGAAATGAATATCTTCTTGATTATGACTGGTTAAAATAATAGTCCGTCCTTCTTCTCTAAAGGTGAGCAACAACTGACGGATATTGTCCACACTCTCTTGATCTAAGGCATTAAAGGGCTCATCGAGAATCAAAATTTGCTGTTCCTCCATTATTGCTTGAGCGAGAGCAAGTTTTTGTTTCATACCAAGAGAATAATTTTTCACCTTTTGTTTTGCGTGCGGCTGAAGACCGACTAATTTCATGACTGAGCTAATCTGTTCATCTGAGATTTGTTGCTTAATCATCGCAAGAGCTTTTAGATTATCAAAACCTGTGAGATTATCCATATAACCTGGACGGTCAATGATGATACCAAAACCATCGGGAAATCGTTTGTTTTTTCCTAGCTCCATCCCTCTCACCCGAATAGTGCCCTCATCTGGAAAGACAAAGCCGCACATCATTTTAAACAACACTGACTTTCCGGAGCCATTACTGCCAACAATACCGTAGATATGTCCCTTTTCTATTGTTAAGTCTATATTTTCAAATAAGGTATTCCCTTTATATGATTTACTAACGTTTACGATCTCAATTAAAGCCACTGTGATCACGCCTTCTGCTTAGATTTGTATATCTTTCTTGTTAAGTAGGTAATAAATAATGATCGCTTCGATAATAAGCGTACAGGATAAGACGAAGGTTGAATGTCCCCATTGAATACCCACAGCAGCAAGTCCTAAAGCATTTTGACCGACAGGGAGAAGGTACCCGATATTAAGCCCTGGGAGCATTAGCACGATAAGTGCTCCTACTAAAAACAAGCTATGACTTCCCTCTTTACTGCTCCATGAAACAATAAAAACCATCAACGTGTAAACAAACAATTGTAGAAAGCCGACGATAAAGTATTGATAAAACAACATCGGCAACGAAAGGTCTGGGAAAACTCGCAATTCCGCCATGGGTGAAAATCCAAACAACCACAGGATTACTATGGATATAAGAAACAATATGAGCAGAAACGCGAACGTTGCGAGCACTATTTTCCGTAAACAAACATACGCCCATTTGTTTAGAGATTGGTAGCGTATAATCTTGTAAAAGCCTATTTCAGACAACTCTCTTTGAAAATAGAGTTGTATAAAGTAAAGAAAACCAAAAAATACAATTAAGTAGTACATGAACGAAAGAATCTGAAAGCTTTCATTGGTAGAGCCATAAAACGTAAGTAGCCACGCATCCCAAATCGTAATCTCTTCTTGCTTCAGACTATACGAAGTGGAAATAACCCCAGATATGCACAAAAATATATATAAGATATAACCACCCATAGAGGAGATGAGAGTAATAAAACTTCGCAGATTTAGATCGATATGATGTAATACAAACAGAGCAAGGATTAGTAACATACATGGGACCATAAAAACAAAATACGGTGAGCCTAGATTTGTTGCTCCATGCGCGAGCGTAAGATAGTTTGCCAATGAAATCCATTCTAAAGTTGGGGGGAAAATTTTAAATGATATAATAGCCCCCAAAAACACTGCTACTCCCATCATGTATATGAATGTTTTGCTTTTCGCTATGGTGTAGGCAAGAGCAAGCAATAGGTGAATGAAGGATAAGACCAAGGCACACAATATTAACTGCCCCAAAGCTGCAAAAACCGGACGATCGAAGAACATTTGTAACGTCCATGAAACTGTATTAAAATTTGATTCAACTTGACTTAATTGACTCCAACCGCTTTCCGCAGGAACTCCGATAGTGAGAAAAAACGAAATGGACGTCCATACAAATAAGAGGATAAATAAAGAGGATGAAAAGTCTTTCTGAACCCGATACACCCACTTTTTATAGGAGCCCACTCTGATCAGGGTGTGATACTCAAAATCAAGGATAATATTCCGTATCATAATATAAAGAATAAGAGGGAGAATGAAGAATATGATTAAATAAATCTCGCTTAACAAAGTTAAAATCATATCCCACTGATTAAAGTGCATTTGATTTTGCAACGCCTCGTTCATTAACTCTCTCTTTATATTTAATCCGAATACAAAAATTACTATAGAAATAAATATCCACCTATATGAAATGAATTTATGTAAGAAGGTGGAGCATTCATATTTTAATTTTGTCATTTAATTCATCCATTCGTACGGTTTCTTATAGAGGTATAGGGCTGTTATTCCAATGAATAAGCATAAGATCGAATATGGGATAAGAATGGTCCATAATTCTTGCTGTTCTATACCGAAAGGAAATATAGTAAACAGAGGCGAGTAAATTTCAATCTTTAGTATCGCGAATACAAAGTTTGATATGTGGTACCAAAGAAAAGGAAGTGCCAGGGAGAGAAGCGGATTGCGAATGGCAAGCACCAATAGCATGGTAAGCGTAGCATACACTACTCCGTTTACAGCAACCCAACTTGCATAGGTCACTCCATAAATAAAGGTTCCATATGATAACAGTTGATCAAATGTAGTAGCAGATAATGTGTTCGTTCCCACTGGGGAGTATGTGACAAATGATAAATGAGGTTCAATATAAAAGACAAAAAGAAAAGGCAGAAAAACAAGTAAGAAAGATAGAACAAAGGACATTAGCGCATTAACAATGATTTTGCTCCAGATATAAGATGGGAGCCAAATTCGTGTTCGTGTATACAATATAAAATCATGTTTACGTTCACTAACAATATTATCCGCATAAATTACAATCATAAAAAGCGGAAATAACAAAGGGATAAATCCTGAGAGGAGTTCTTGATAAAACTCAACCGGTCTAAAGTATACATACCCCTCTTTAACCATATTATACTGTATGAGAGAGGGGACCAAGAGAATGATTAACCATATAAACAATCTTCTGTGAGACATCATTCTCATCATCTCAACTTTTAATTGGTGCACCATGTGCATATTCACAGCCTTTCAATAAGCATTCAAGTACCTACCGCAAGCAAAATGGCAGTAGGTACTCTCATTATAATACTCAAATGCTATTACACTTTCTCACATTACATGTGATTTATTTAAGAATTTTAGGAGAATTTATTTTGTAATGATCTTTAGTTGGGATAGCTCGATCCACCGCACTAGTAGCTTAACAATCCGATTAACTTATGTAGTGAAAACCTTTGATGCCAGCCAATAGAAGTTATAATCCCAAGTAGCGACCTTGCTTCTAGAAGTAAGGTCGCTACTTGGCCTATGAATCTAGCTCTTTTTTATCAATGCCCTGATGTAGATAACCCTATCCGCCGCACCAAGGCTTCACTTTCATCGTTTAAACCACGAATCGTCACTTTTTTGCCACGACCTTCATATTTGGCTTGTGCTTTGGCAATCGCCTCAACAGCAGATTGATCCCAAACGTGCGCCGTCGTGAAATCAATCACAACATGCTCTGGATCTGCTTGGTAGTCAAAGAGATCCACAAAGTGACTCATTGTACCAAAGAAAAGTTGTCCAGATACGTGGTACACTTTCTTCCCTGCCTCTTCTGATACCGCAGTATGCAACTTCGCCACTTTCCATCCAAAAGCGAGTGCACTCATAATAACTCCTGCGATTACACCTTTGGAAAGATCATGTGTGACAACCACAATAGCGACTGTAGTTACCATTACCACTGCATCGGTCAGCGGAATACGTGCAATACTTCGTACTGAACCCCAATCAAAAGTTCCAATCGATACCATGATCATGACCCCAACCAAGGCTGCCATAGGAATTTGCTTCACAATATCACCCATGACAAGGATGAGGAAAAGCAGAAAAGCACCCGCTACAAAGGAAGAAAGACGACCTCGTCCACCTGATTTCACATTGATCACCGACTGTCCGATCATGGCGCAACCTGCCATGCCACCGAAGAAACCTGTAACGACGTTTGCCATCCCTTGTCCTCGTACTTCTTGATTCTTGTTACTCTTTGTATCCGTTTCCTCATCTACGATCGTAGCCGTTAACAATGACTCCAGCAACCCAACCAAAGCGAGTGGAATGGAATAAGGTAAAATAATTTTTAAGGTTTCTAAGTTGAAGGGAATATCAGGAATCTTAAAGAACGGGAGCGCTTGTGTAATTTCTCCCATATCGCCAACCGTTTTAAGATCTAGCTTCATCGTAATCGCCACTGTTGTCATCACAATAATCGCGATCAATGGTGATGGCACAGCTTTTGTAATAAGCGGTAACAAATAAATAATAAGCAACGTTACCGCTACCATCGCATACATCACCCATGATGCACCCACAAAATGAGGGAGTTGAGCCATAAAAATTAAGATAGCAAGTGCATTAACAAAACCGATAATAACAGAATGAGGAACAAACGTAATAAAGCGACCCACTTTAAGAAGCCCGAGAATAAATTGAATAATGCCCGTCAGCACAGTCGCTGCTAACAAATACTCTACTCCATGCTCCTTTACCAGCGTCACCATTAACAGGGCCATTGCCCCTGTCGCCGCTGAAATCATCCCTGGGCGACCACCAACAAAGGCGATGATCACCGCAATACAAAAAGATGCATATAATCCCATCATGGGATCGACCCCAGCAATGATGGAGAATGCAATCGCTTCTGGAATCAGGGCAAGTGCCACCGTCATCCCAGCCAATACATCGCCACGAATGTTACCTGTCCATTGCTGCATATAACGACTAATATTATTTTCCAAACATCATCCCTCTTTCTAGTAGATTCATTCACTAGCCGAACCTATATTTATCCACAAAAATAAAAACGAACCTCGTTGGTTCGAAATTGACGTATCATTATCCAACTTCAAGCCGCACACGAAGCAATCTTCCTCACACAGTAGCAAAGCACCTTATGAAGAAGCATCTACTTCGCTTATAAAAAATAATTGCACCCGCTCCACTAAAAGACTTGTCCATTATAACACGATTTTCTATGTAGTTGAACGTTAATCTCGCAACCAGTGCCATTTACCAGATTTACCACCAACAAAAAAAGAGGTCGCGTCAATAACCCGCGACCTCTTTTTATCAGCTTAAAGCATCCGTTTTTAATGCACACCGTCCGCAACTTCAATATGCTCATCAAATTCGATTGACATCGCTAATACTTCCGCTACGTCCATCGTCTTCACTTGCTCTTCCATCTCTTTCGACTTCGTACCATCACTTAACATGGTTAAGCAGTATGGACAAGCACTACCGATCATAGATGGGGTGACCTTTAACGCTTGCTCCGTCCGCGCCACGTTGACACGCACACCTTTATCTTCTTCCATCCACATCAAGCCGCCACCTGCTCCACAACACATTCCATTTTCACGATTACGATCCATTTCCACGAGCTCGATCCCTGGAATAGCACGGAATATATCGCGTGGCGCCTCATATTCATCGTTATAGCGACCCAGGTAGCAAGAGTCGTGGAACGTGACACGCTCGTTCACCTCTTTGGTAGGGGTGAGACGTCCATCACGAATCAACTGTGCCAACAACTGCGTATGATGCATCACTTCAATATCTTCTAAGCCCATATCTGGGTACTCATTCTTGAAGACATTATATGCATGAGGGTCAGCTGTAACAATCTTCTTTACGTTATGCTTCTCAAACAACGCAATATTATCCATCGCAAACTGTTGGTAGAGAAACTCGTTTCCAAGGCGGCGAGCCGTATCTCCAGAGTTCTTCTCTTTTTTTCCGAGAATCGCAAAGTCAATTCCCGCTTGGTTGAGGAGTTTTACCAATGAATGCGTGATCTTTTGACTACGATTATCGTAAGAACCCATCGAACCTACATATAGCAGATACTCAAATTCTTTCTTCTCTTTTACCGATGGTACATCAGTATCAGCCGACTCAGTCCATTTGGCACGATCTTTACGGCTTAATCCCCATGGATTGCCCTGACGTTCGATATTTTGGAAGGTACGCGCCACTTCTGGGCTCATCTTTCCTTGAGTCAATACGAGATGACGACGCATATCCATGATTTTATCCACATGTTCATTGGAGACCGGACAAGCGTCTTCACAGTTACGGCACGTAGTACACGCCCACAGCTCTTCTTCCGTAATCACGTCACCGATCAAGTCGATCGGATACTTATAAGTACCATCTTCTTCTTTGGTCACACCTACGTTTAGTGCTGCTTCGTTCGCCCCACTAAATGCAAAAGCTGGCATCCATGGTGTACGCGAAGTAATTGCCGCCCCTTTATCCGTCAAGTGATCACGCATTTTCACCAATAAATCCATCGGTGAAAGCATTTTCCCCGTGTTGGAAGCGGGACACATATTGGTACAGCGTCCACATTCCACACAAGCATATAAATCAATCAGTTGGTTTTCATGGAAATCTTCAATTTTACTTACACCGTATTCGGTTAGTGACTCATCTTCAAAGTCGATTGTCCGCAACTTTGAAGGGGGATCCGTACGCTTCAAGAACACATTGATCGGCCCTGCAATCAAGTGGAAGTGTTTCGATTGCGGTACATAGACGGCGAAAGCGAGAACTGTAATAAGGTGAATCCACCAGAAGATATAAAACAGTACCGCTGCAGCTGTCGCCGACATCCAACCTGCAAATGGGAAGGCTAATAGCGACGAAATTGGCATTTCCCATGAAGGTTCAATTCCTAACCAAATTTGTTCAAACGCTGCTGCAAATAAAATAGATGTTAACAGTGAGGTTAAGAAAATAATAACTAACCCCGCTTTAAATCCACGCTTAAGGCGCGCCAATTGCTCGACGTAACGACGGTAAAAAGCGTATATTGTTGCCAACAATACGGAGAAAACAACAAACTCCTGAATAAATGTAAATACTCCATACGCTGGGAGCGGTAAATGCTTCCCAGGGAATAAACCCTTATAAAATAGATCAATCGCACCAAACTGGATCACGATAAATCCATAAAACATCACCACGTGCATGATACCACTCTTGGTATCTTTTAAAAGCTTTTTCTGCCCAAAAACGTTAACCATCGTCTGATTAACACGCTGACCCAAATCCTTTTTAAGATCGGCTGGTTTACCCAGCTTCACGAACATATACCGACTGTAGAGGATGTAGGAAACCAAATAGATGGCATAACCCACGACTGCTAAAAAGAGAAGTAGGTTTATGATCTGTAACATAGGCATCTTCGTTGTCGCTCCTTTCTTTCATCTTCTTCAAAGTATCATCATTCACACACTAAGAAACGGTTCCGTTTTTATAATCACACATAGCATCATTGTATCACAAAATGAGCGGGCATTCATTCTCTTTTTCAAAGGGAATATGAGACACTATCCCATTATTGTTCACCCATCTTTTGTTTTAAACCTGCATCTTTGGCAGGGATGGTAAACACCTCTCCCTGTTTGTGAACCTTAATGCGATCTACCTCACTCCCCGCTATCGCATATAGCCTCTCCAGTGGCTCTTCTACTGGCTCCTGGGAAAGTATAAATGTGCTGTGATGGATAGGTACCATCCAACGAGCCCCTATATGTTTAAACATCTCCCACGCCTGTTCAGGGGTACAGTGGTTACGTTGATAGGAATCAGGACTATACGCCCCGATAGGCATAAACGCGACATCTATTGCACCCTCTGCCTGTAGCGCACCAAACGTAGGTGTATACGCCGTATCTCCAGCAAAGAAAAGGCGTACCCCTCTCTTCTCAAGCACATACCCTTGGTATCCTAGGTTTCGACTCCAAGGAAAGCGTTCTCCCCAGTGACGAACCGGGATGGCAGTTACTGTAATCCCATCCGCACACGCTACCTTTTCATGATGTTGCAACTGACGGATGGAGGCAAACTTATAGCGACGAAGCAACTTATCGATGCCGCTGGGAATCACGACCTCTATCTCCTTGTGCAATATCTTATCCAGCGTGGGGTAGTCGAGATGATCCATATGCGCATGCGACAACAATACCAGATCGATTTCTCCCACCTCTTCGATCGATAATGCTGCGGGAGTAATTCGTTTGGGCCCCATCTGTATCCCTGCCCCCACGTGAATCCCTATACGTTCCCCCAGAACAGGATCTGTGAGAATCTTCGTTCCAAAGAAGTTGATCAACACAGTAGCATGTCCAATCCACGTAACAGTCACCTCTTCATCCTTCCATACAGCTGGATGAGGCTTATGTACGGCGTTATTTCCTCCTTTTTTCTGCATTCTACCTAGACGTAACCAATATTGAACACCAATATATGTTAAAGGTAATAACACTAACAGTAGTGCTACTATACTCCACCAAATTCCCATGCACGTCCCTCCCTATCGCGCCACCTACGCTCATTAAACTACTAGCTCTCTAGCAACCATTTGTATCCTATGCCCTTTTATGATTGGATTTTTCTATTAAATATGCGATACTAGAAAATGAGATAAAGGGAGGTCTCTATTCCTATTATATACCCTACCCTCCTAATTGTATTATAGCCTACTTTCAGTCTATTCGATTCACTCTCGTAATGATACCTTCTCACAAAATCAATAGACTTTCTTTTAAACCATATAATTAAACGAGGTGACAACATGTCCAATAAAAAAGAGCGCTTGGAGAAGAAACAAGAGGCCGCACGCAAACGACGAATGCAAACCATGATGATTAGCACCATTGTGATTGTACTTGTGGCCGCAATCGCATTTCTCGTCTTCTCTCAAGAAGACGCCGCAGATGCGCCTGCCTTTACTTTTGCAGCGGATAACCAGCAGTTTAAAGGGGAAGAAAACGCACCTGTAACTGTAGTAAAATTTGGTGATTTTAAATGCCCTCATTGTAAAACTGTCTATGATAGTGTCCTTCCACAGCTACAAGAAGAGTATATCGATAAAGGGAAAGTAAAGTTTCAATTTATGAATCTACCTGTGGTGTCGGAAGACTCCAACACAGCTGCACAAGCGGGAGAAGCGATCTACGCTGAAAACCCAGACGCCTTCTGGAAGTATTACGATTATCTATATAGCAATCAAGGGGATCCCCATGAGATTTGGGCAACGAAGGAGTATATTCTAGACGTGATTAACAAAGAAAAACTAGATGTTGATGCAAATAAGGTTGCCGAAGCCCTCGATGAAAAAACATATGTAAAAGAAGTAAATCTTGATAAACAAGAGGCGACTAAAGCAGGCCTAAAAAGTGTTCCCGCCCTGTTTGTTAACGGCAAGCTAGTAGAAGATCCGTATGATTTTGACTCGCTGCGGACCATGATTGAAGCCGAATTAAAATAATGCGTTTCTCTTTATTGAAGGGGGAAAGTCATGAAAAATGCTCGTCTGTTTATATCCACGTATGGTATATACCTCGCTTGGTTGATTGCGCTCATCGCGATGTTAGGGAGTTTATACTTTAGTGAAATTCGTGGCTTTATCCCCTGTAATCTATGTTGGTATCAGCGGATCTTGATGTATCCTCTGGTTCTCCTACTCGGAATTGCTGCCTTTCGCGATGATAAACAGATCATACGTTATACTCTACCACTTAGCCTAATCGGGGGAAGTATTTCATTATTCCATTATGCAGAGCAAAAAATCCCCGCTTTAGCTGCTGTTGCACAATGCTCAAGTGGAGTTCCCTGTGATGGCGAGTATATTAACTGGTTAGGTTTTATCACCATTCCATTTTTAGCATTCACTGCTTTTCTCTTGATCTCCTTAAGTTTGTGGCTTGGACGGAAGTAAGAGTTAAATAAACAGCCCAGCTATCCCTATAGCTGGGCTGTTCTACTTATGTCTGCTCTTTCCTCTCTACTGCTTGCGCGATATAGGATGCGACTAGAGGGGGGAGAGAGCCAGGTCCGAATCCAGCATCGTACCCTAGTTCCAGTGCCATCTCATGATTGATACGTGGCCCTCCACAAATGAGGAGAAAGCGTTCACGAACACCTTCCGCTTCAGCTAACTCAACCAACTCGGTCAGATTAGTGATATGAACTCCTTTCTGCGTCACCACCTGAGAGACGAGCAGAGCATCAGCATTTTTTCGAATCGCTTCCGCTAACAACTCCTCGTTGGGGACCTGACTTCCCAAGTTATATGCATCTATCTCAGGATAACGCTCTAACCCGTACTCCCCGTTATAGCCTTTCATATTCATAATGGCATCAATTCCTACAGTATGAGCATCTGTCCCCGTACACGCCCCTAAAACAATTAATTTTCGTCCGATGCGCTCGCGAATGAAAGCATTAATTTCATAAAAGCTCATCTCTTCGCTTTCTAGTTTAGGTACCTGAATCTTAGCGTAATCGATTCCTTGCTCACAGCGTCCATACACAATAAAATAGGTGAAACCTTCTCCTAGATCTGCCATATGATACACCTGGGGCTCAGCAAACCCCATTTTTGCTGTAAGTTGGCGAGCTGCTTCACGCGCCTCCTCTCCATACGGAACCGGAAGAGAGAAGCTGATTTGCACAGCCCCATCATTAGAAGTATCCCCATACGGTCTTACATTGGTAAAGTCGATGGTCACGCTTCTGCCCCCTCCCGCTGCACCAACGCAAGACGCTGACGCAAGATTTCTTCGAAAGGGTTAAAATAGCCTTGTTCACGTGTTATCACACCCGTCAAGCCCCTGCCACCTAAACGCGGTCGTTTTACATCAGCAAAGCGACCTTCCTCAATCGCTGTAAACAATCCGGTACGCTCAACATCTTCTAACATAATGACGGCCTGTTGTAGCACCTCTTGTGCCCTCTGTTCAATTCGACCACCACTGCGATAAACGACTTCATCCCCAAGATGACGAGCATTATTAAAGATATATTGCGCGTTTTCTATCGCTAGCTTACGATCATGCATATGTGGAGTATGCATCGCTTCTGTCATCATTCCTAAAAGCTGAATCCCTTGTCCTGTCAAGATACTAACCAAGTTAAACATCGCATCTTGTACATGGCCCTTAAATATATTACCTGTCATATGTTTAGTAGGCGGCATATATTTAAGTGGAGCATCTGGAAAAAGTTGTCTCGATAATTGAGCATGAGCAATCTCTAATAATAACCCATCCTCCAAATCGGGATTAATTTCAAAAGCATGCCCGATTCCCATCTGTTTGGAAGGAAGTCCAGAGAGAAAACCGAGTTGTTCATTAATAAACTGTGAAGCGATGACTGTGTGACTAGATTCTACCGCATCAGCTGTCGTCAAATAATTATCTTCCCCTGTATTAATAGTGATACCAGCAAAGGAATTAATCATGCGTGAGAAGGATTGATCAATTAATGTCCGTTGCATATTAATATCGCGAAATAGGATACCGTACAAGGCATCGTTAAGCATCATATCGAGCCGTTCCAACGCACCCATAGCAGCAATTTCAGGCATACACAAGCCTGAGCAGTAATTACACAGATGAATATACCTATTCAATTCCGTCCCCACTTCATCTAGTGCTTGCCGCATGATGCGGAAGTTTTCTTGTGTGGCAAAAGTACCGCCATACCCTTCCCGCGTCGCCCCAAACGGAACATAATCGAGCAAACTTTGACCCGTACTACGAATAACCGCTACCACGTCCGCACCTTGTCGTGCCGCTGACTTCCCTTGCAGCGCATCTTCATAAATATCGCCGGTAGCAACGATGACATATAGATAAGGACGAGGTCGATCGCCTGCCCGCCTAATCCACTCCTCTCGATGCTTGCGATTTTGTTCAATGCGAGTAAGCGATGCGCTCGCCATCTCTTTCCCCAATTTTCGCAATAGAGTATCATCTAAAGGCTCGAGGTTTTCTAATTCCAATGCTCCTGTCGCCACTTGTTCAGCTACCTGCTGTGGACGAAGCCCCGTCTGTGCCACCGCTTGAATCATCCAGCGAGCTACCCCTTGCCCCAACTGTTCTTTTTCCGCCAACTGATCGACAACAACATTGGGGAGCGGCACCCCGTCTGCATCAATACCATCTATACCAAACAACCGTAAGATCGTACGCTCTACCGCCACCGTCGTTCGTTCTGCCACCATCGCATCCACTTGCCCCGCAATCCGCCCCGCCGCTTGTCGTGCCCTTGTAATCAGATGCTCATCCAACTGCAACTGCTCTTGCATCAGTCCTTCCTCCCCTCTTTCATCCTCATCTCTGCCTCACTTACAATCTCCGCTGGTAACCCCAAACGCAAAGCGATTTGCAACGCTTGATAGGGAACACTTTCTTCACTCGTAACAGGGAGCAAGCGATAATCCATACATGCCTGTAGCCGATTCACCCATTCCTCTTCCTTATCCCGTTCTCCCTTCTTCGTTGCACGTAAACCAGCAACACGATAACGAGCAATACCAAAAACCGTTAACACGTCATGGTAATGGGTGATATGAATCGTCCAATGCCTTTTCTTACTTAAAAAAGCGGTGATAGCTGTTGAAAGTGCGGCTCCCTCCACTGGGTTGGTCCCACGCCCAATTTCATCTAATAAAAGGAGCCCCTCGTTTTCTCGCGCTAACACTTTTTTTAAGCGCACCACTTGTGCACCAAAACTGGATAACCCTTGATGAAAATCTTGATCATCACCTATTAACGCTTCAATATAGGGAAGGAGCGGGAGATGACACCCTTGCGCTGGGACGAAGAAACCATATTGAGAAAGTGCGCAAATAAGACCAATCGTCTTAAGCACCATTGTTTTGCCACCCATATTGGGGCCGATAATAACTGTTCCCCCTCGCCGTACACAGATATCGATGGGAGTGATCTTTCCGCCCTGCGCATCCATCACCTCTTTCAGGAGAGGATGATATGCTTGTTGTAATTCAATTTGTTCACGCTCCCATAATGGCCTTCTTCCTGCCCACGTCATAGCCATCCTCATACGCACCCACTGCAAGTCTAAGCGGGCAACCGCTTCAACTGCTTCCAGCAACACCATGTGATGAGGACGAAAGGAGAGAGAAAGTTGGGCCAGCACCTGTTGTTCCGCCTTTTCTTTATCCGCTTCCGCCTCTTCCCACGCTAGTTGTTTTGCACGTACCTCTTCACTACTCACATAAATAAAGATGACATCAAACATGGTTTCCCGTTGGACGCGCAAACGAGCATCCTGCTTCAATCTCTCTAAGTGAGGAGATTCCCGTGCCACTATCCACTCTTCATCCCTAGTACGCCGCAGATCATAATCCATTTCCACTGCCTTTATTTCCCTTTCACGGCACGTTCTCCATGCCTGCTCCGACTGACGGCAAGTTTTTTTCCATCGTTGCAGTGACGAATCCGCAAAAGCATCCACAGAAAAAGTAGGGGTAAGCTTAGGAGCTGGATTGAGAATACGCAACAGGGACTGCCACGGGAGTGACGCCACCGCGAAAGCAGTAGCAACACATTCCTCCTGCTTTAACAACATAGCCAAGCGTTCTCCCTGCCATAAAAATTGCTTCAACCCAAACCAATCGGCAAGTGCCAACTGTCCTGTACTATCCAGTCTACGTAAGATCGGTTCCACATCTGGGACCTGACTCAATACATGTTCAATAGACCGCCCCCACGACTTCTCCAGACTTACTGTCTTCCACAAAGTTTGTTGTTGATCGAGATACTGTTGCCACCTTTCCTCTTCACCAGGAAGAAAAGGGAGGTGCTCCCCTTTTCGTTGTCTCCCCATCGGGGTGAGTGGCCGTAATCGCGACCAAAGGGAAGCAAACCCGATGGCAGAGCTTGTTTGTTCAGTAATAAACATCGCCATCCCCTCCCTCATCATCTTCATACCATGCATCCTGCTGGACATCGATGACCGGGATTCCAGGACAAGCCGCTACCATCTCACTTTTCAACTGAACCGGATCAAAACGATATCCTTGAGGAGCATATGGATTGATGGCAACGGCCCGTAATGGCAATGAGCGCAAGTATCCTAAACGATGTCCAGCTCGAAAGAACTGCCGTACCAGCACATGCGAAAGAAAGCATCGTGTGGGATCACATACCAAAATCGTTAAGGAGCGTTTCACCTGCATCATACGAACTAACATCCGCTCCGTCAGTACCCCCGGCAAAGCCAATCCCTCAATATCCTGCTTCTGAACCATGTCGATAAACAATTCCTCTGTCTGCGTAAGCAAAGATGAATAGGGAGTCACCTCCACCTTCCCCTTCCGCACCAACACTACTTTCCCACACTCTACTGCCAACTCCCCTGCTTTCTGCCAACTCCCCTCTGTAATGGTGGGTAAGGAGAAGAGTGCTAGCGCTTCCCTCGTTTGCCGCACAACAGCAGCCAGCGAGCGCCCCATACTGGCGCCAACCACGAGCACAGCCTGATCTGTGAGAAAAGGACTAGCACTTGCTTTACGATCATATGCTCCATCTATCAGTGTTAACTTAACCCCTGCTTTGATAAATCGTTCTTTCACCATTTGCACACTTTTACTATTACTTAACCCTGCCAAGGTAACTCGCTTAATCGGATGGTTGGCGCGTGCAATGATTATTTGTCCCACGCTGGAGATGAGTGGGAGGGAGGCGACCACCTCCCAGTTTCCGCGCTCGCGTTCCAAGTACGGACTAGCTGTTGCAACTAAAGTTCCTACTGGCACACGAATAGCAGGCTTTTCTTTCCCACTCCACACATCGCGCTCTTCCCCATCCACTCCAATACTCATCACACCTAGCGGAATGCTACTTTGTTTCGCCACTTCGACTAACGCATTTACCACCGTCGTTTTCCCCACATTTTTCGCTAAACCAATTACTGCAACGGAGGTCGGGATCTCTTCAGCTAAAAGGGAACGCAACATAACGGATCATGCTTTCGTCAACTCAGACTCAGTTTCTTGCTGAGGACGACGCTTCTCCCGATCTAACTGCTTCGGTTCCAAGTTAAGCTCTTCTTCCGTCATCAATGCAGCAACCCCTGTCGTCTTACCTTTCGATTGAGCGCAGTACTCACACTCACTAGCATCATGTGATTTGTAGGAGCTCGGTTCAGGATAAGAAGTGATCACCCCTTCAAAATTGCGTAAAATGGTTTTGTCCGAGCTTTGTGAGACGATATAATTAGGTGCGACAGGAATTTTACCACCACCACCAGGAGCATCCACTACAAAGGTTGGGACAGCATACCCCGAAGTGTGTCCCCGTAAATACTCCATGATCTCCAACCCTTTGGAAATCGGGGCCCGGAAGTGTCCAATCCCTTCTGATAAGTCACATTGGTATAGATAATATGGACGCACCCGAATTTTAACGAGCTCTTGCATCAACTTCTTCATCAAATGAGGACAATCATTAATACCTGCTAAAATAACCGTCTGATTACCCAATGGTACTCCTGCATCAGCTAGCATTTCACACGCCTTTTTCGCCTCAGGAGTCAACTCTTTGGGGTGGTTAAAATGAGTATTGAGCCAAACGGGATGGTATTTACGCAAGAGATTGCACAAATTTTCAGTAATGCGTTGCGGAAATACAACTGGGGCGCGCGTGCCGATGCGAATAATCTCCACATGGGGAATCTCACGCAAGTTCTTTAAGAGGTACTCCAATATCTTGTCATTAACCAGCAAACCATCGCCCCCAGACAAAAGTACATCACGTACCTCTGGGGTGTTACGAATATATTCAATACAAGCATCCATCTGTTTGCGAGGAACACCCATACCAATTTGTCCTGAAAAACGACGGCGTGTACAATAGCGACAATACATCGAGCATTGATTCGTAATAAGGAAGAGAACCCGATCCGGATAACGATGTGTCAATCCTGGCGCTGGGGAATCCGTATCCTCTAACAAAGGATCCGCCATATCATATTGCGTCTGCATCAACTCTCCTGAGATAGGAACCGATTGCATGCGCACCGGGTCATTGGGATCGTTTTCATCCATGAGAAGTGCATAGTAGGGCGTAATGTTAAGCGGAATTGTCTGCTTGGCGATTTTTACTCCCTCTGTCTCTGCTGGTGTCAGATTGATCACTTTTTGCAGATCATCCATGTTTCGAATCGTGTGCGTCAGTTGCCATAACCAATCATTCCATTGCTCTTCGGTTACATCTTTCCAAAGTTCTATTTCACGCCAATCTCTCATCATTCATTCCCCTCTCTTTTTTCCGTTATCTAGGATTCACGCCATCCGCAACGCCATAGCGCCTTCTAAACAAATGGAGTAACCCCTGGTGCTGTCGCAACGTGTTTAATGCTAACTGCGCATGCCCCTGAGCATAACCATTTCCTATCAGGAGGTGTACATCTTTTCCTACTCCTTCCGCTCCAAGCGAAGCAGCAGTAAATCGAACCGCTGTGCTAAAGAAGTAAACCGCCCCCCCTGTGCGTGTTGCCAAAATCGAAGAAAGTTCAGTATCTGCAACATTAACACAATTGATAGTGATGTCCGCTAATTCGCCTGCGGTAGCATCATGCACTGCCTGCAAGACAGCTACGGGATCAGTGGCATCCACGTGTAATACCTCATCAGCCAGATCGAGCTCGGCTATCTCCCTGCATGCAGTCGAATGAGCTTCCAATGCGAGGACTCGCCCTCGTAGCCCAGCCTGCTTCTTCGCGTGATATAAACTTAAAAGACCCGATTTACCTCCTGCTCCTAATACAGCGACCGTCTGACCTGCGCGTACCCAGCGCGCTGTCTGAGCCGGAGCTCCACATACATCCAAAGCAGCTAATGCCACCCGTTCTGGTAAATCGTGCGGAAGGCGTGCATACGGTCCGCTCGCGAACAGTATTGCTTTTCCCCTTACTGCTATTTGACCCGTGTTCATATCTACCTCATCAATCTGGTCTAGCTGTAGGGGTGTAAGCGTAAGAGAAACCAGGGTGGCGATGGTATCACCGCACTGTAGCTGTGAGCCAGGGAAATGAGTACCCTTTTCCAGCACTCGCCCCAACAACATCCCCCCTGAGCCAGTAACAGGATTATGCATTTTCCCCCGTTCGGAGACAATCTGAAGAATCTTCTCTTTTACCTGCTCAGAATCGCCAGCCGCCTCCTGTTTCAGCTGTACAAAGGAAGCGGAATCAATATTTAGCCGCTCCACGTCCAGTAACAGTTCATTATCATGACAAATAGGCGTTGCATCCAACTTCCATGCTGGTTGCGGTAATACGCCTATGGGCTCCACTACCCGATGAAGCCCATACCTATCCCCTAGTCCCATCCTTTCACCTCTCATCTATGGTCCATTTGGATCTTTCATTAATCTTAATATTGCAAGAATAATGCCAATAAATGAGGGACTGAAATATTTTTTCTCGATCCCTTCCCACACCGCTCCTTTTTTCACCTCTAAGGTTTTTCGTTAACCCTTTTTTTGCACCCATATCTCCACTCATGCGTCTCTTTCTCTTTCCTTACTGCCGAAAATTAAGCATTGATTTTCAGTCTGTACTCTTTTCCTTAGAGAGTCCCCACTTTTTCATCTTATACTGCAGTGTTTGTCGCGGTATCTCCAGCACTTGTGCCGCTTTAACAATATTGCCTGCCTCTTTCTGCAACGCTTGTCGAATCATTTTCTCTTCTAGCTCTTGCACCGCTTCTCGTAGTGGCTGAAAAGATAACGTCTTTTGTCGTTTTTCTTCCGGGGAGTGTACAATATGAGCAGGTAAATGTTTTGACTCAATCCACTCCCCCTCCACCAAATTCATCGCCCCTTCAACAGCATGTTTTAGCTCGCGCACATTCCCAGGCCAGTCATAGCGCTGAAAGATTTGACCCACATCGGTAGTGATACCTCGCACACGTTTTTGAAAGCGTTCGTTGTACGAAGAGATAAAAAAACGCGTTAATAAAGGCAAATCCTCCATTCGCTCACGCAGAGGTGGCAGGGTGATTCGAACCACCTGAATACGATAGTAGAGATCTGACCGCAACTGACCGGTGCGAATACTTTCCTCTGGATCCTGATTGGTGGCAACCAAGAGACGAGCTCGTGCAGTCCGTTCTTTAAGATCACCCACTCGACGCACGACGCCCTCCTCTAATACCCGCAGTAGTTTTGCTTGTAATTCTATGGGCATGGCATGTAATTCATCTAAAAAAAGAGTGCCACCATCTGCTAACTCAAATAAACCCGCACGATCCTCCGCTCCTGTAAATGCTCCCCTCACCGTTCCAAACAATAACCCCTCCAGTAGGGAAGCCGGTATCGCAGCGCAATTTTGTACAACAAGGGACGTATGTCGCTCATTTGAGAGACGGTGAATCATTTGCACAATCAACTCCTTGCCCGTTCCCGTCTCTCCAACTACCAATACCGGCGAGCTTGTCTGCGCCGCTTTTTGTGCTCGATCCAATGCCTGCTCCATCTTTTCACTCTGAGTGATGATAGGTTCACGATCAACAGCGCCCGACTGCATGAAAACCCGTTTTTTCTTCCCTCTCTCCCTAATCTCAGTCTGTAGCTGCCTAACTTGTTCGGATAGATTTTTCACATACGTGATATCTTTTGCAATCTCCAGCGCCCCTACCAATTTTCCTTCAATATAAAGTGGAACCGTCCTATTGATCGTTACAATCTGTTTTCCATAACGATTCGTATACATTTGCTGTTGATGATTAATTGCTCGTCCACAGTCGAGGACTTGTAACAAGGTACTCGTTTTTTGATTGAGTGAAGGAAACACATCTAAAATATACGCTCCTGTTACTTCCTCTACACTTAATCCGTCCAATGTAGCTGCCATATCATTGTAGAAAAGGGTTATCCCCTCTTTATCTACGATGTGAATACCATCATCAATACGCTGTAATACCAATGGATATAGTTGATTGATCCATTCATCTTTTCCTGTCACCTTCCTCGCCTCCTCTTGTGCTCATTTATTAGCACTAGGTGCCAAAATATTGTCACACTTTATCTAGATAGCTTCTCCACCAACGGAGAAGCTTCCTCTCTTCCATAAGATTAGCATGAGAAAAAGGCGATAGCCTTATGGAGCCATCGCCCTTTCGCCACACTATCTTATGGAACGGGTACAATCGGGATAGGAGCTCTCTCTCCTGTACCCTTTTCTTCCCCTTCGTTTTGATAATTATAATAATTATCGGGAACTTCACCCGCGATTACATGTTGAGCAATAGGATAATCAAACTCTATCGAAAGATTGCTATTTTCATGACTAGGAAAAAGAATTTCCAAATCTGCACGTACTTTTACTTCAATCCGAACCGCAACCATATTGATACCGACCGGCTCATAATAGGCTGCCATGTTTACATGAGAAGACCCTTTAGGCCAGAACTGAAAAGGGATCTCTGGGCCTTTATCCACTAAAAAAGCACTATCTGTGATCGATCCAATCGGAATCCCCATATCTTTCATGCTCGCTTTCCTTAACTCCTCTCGTACCCCCTCTGTTATACTCTCATATATTTGAGACTGTAAATATTGATCTACTTGCAAGCTCCTCACTATACCTTCTTCATCCTTGTCAACCACCATCGCCTCATTCATTTTTTCACCTATGTCTTCTTTCATCTTCTTTACACCGTTATTCATGGCTCCTTGCGCAATTTGTTTCACTTCTGAGCGCGCCATTTTAACGAGCGTCTCCTCTACCTTTTGTTCAAATATATATATAAATGGAAAGGAGAGTATAAACAGAAAGAAACCACAAAAGACAAGCAGTTTAAATGGGTTTCGAATCCGCATAGGATGAAAGTGCAAGCGAATGAAGGGACGTGCACGAACTGGGCGTGGACGTTTACGAAATCGCATTCTCTCACCCCCCTTTGTCCCATTCTATTCAGCAAAGGCTGTCCAATTGCATCATTAGCTACAATTCTCCCCTTTTCTCATTACATTACAGTCACATTACATCGACTTTACGTTTCCATGTTTCTCGTCACAACGCTCTCTATACCAGCTATAATGTACTTATAGTAAATAATTAAGAGGAGCTGAAAATAATGAACCAAGTGATTGGACTCTGCTACGCCTCAGCCTTTAGTTTCCCGCTCTGGCTACTATTCTTTGTCGCCATTCGCACGTTCATCGCCTAATGAAGAAGGGGGATCCACTTCATTAGGCTCTTTTTTTATGCTCCCATTCTCTTACATAATTATATTGAAAATTTTCCCTTACATAACGAATTTCAGCATATTATTTGACTAATCTTAAAACATTTTTCTCAAACTTCTTCAAGGGGTCGACAACTTTAGTGAAAACATGTTTAAATAGAATATAGATAAATATGTGTGCGGCAACTAGGCAATAGATGTTAATATCTATTGTTTCCACCTAAAACGATATTCTAACTATGATAGAATCGGCCGCCCTAGCAGAGGAGGATTGGATGAAAAAACGAAATTTCATTGCAATCATTGCTACGGTTTGCTTCTTATCCTCTACCTTTCCTTCTTCCCTATCTTATGCTAATGAAGGTAAGGAAAAGATCGAAGATGAGCTACAAGAGATCCAAGGGGATAAAGACAAAAAGCAAGAGGATATTAAGTCGATTGAAAGCAACCTAGATAAGCAAAAAAAGCAGCTGCAAGAAACAGAACAGCAGATCCACGATAAACAAAAAGAGATTGACAGCCAAGAAGAAAAGTTGAAGAAACGTCAAAAACAAGTTGAAAAATACCGTAAGGTTCTACATGGTCGCCTTGCCGACATTTACAAAAGAGGGGAGATGGCGGATTTAGCCACGTTATTAGAAGCGGACTCCTTCTCTGAATTTCTGAGCACGTACGAAACAATCTTACTCGTACTGGACAAAGACGAAAATCTTTTTGAAAAAGAGCGTAAGCAAGAAGAGGCGATTGTGAAAATTAAGAAAAAGCTTGAAGAAGAGCAGACAGAGTATAAGAAAATGCAGGCTGAGGGTAAAAAATCCTTTGAAGAGTATAAAGATAAGCTCACCAAAAGCAAATCTGAATTGGCCAGTATAGAAAAGAAAGAGAATAATATTGAAGCTGATTTACAGAAAATCCGGATCCAGGAGATTAAGTCTGGAAACTTCAAGTTTAAAGGGCCTATGCAGAAGCCCGCAAATGCCCCCATCAGTTCTAACTATGGTTGGCGTACAAATCCCTATCCACAGATGCATGCAGGTATCGACTATAACGGAGATACTGGGGATCCCATCTATGCCGCCGCAGAAGGCATTGTCGTCCGCAGTGAGCCCGCATCTGGGTACGGGTATGTCGTTCAAATCGATCACGGAGAAGGCATCGTTAGCTTATATGCGCACATGTGGTCTTGGGATGTTACCGTCAAAAAAGGAGAATATGTAAAAAAAGGACAGGTGATTGGCAAAATGGGTAACAATGGTCAATCTACCGGTTCCCATCTCCACTTTGAAGTTCAAAAGAATAATCAGCGTGTTAATCCAGCACCTTACATGTAAGTATATTAGGAAATGGGAGCCTCTCGGCTCCCTTTTTTGTTTTACATCTTCTCTGGTGCAGATACACCTATGCTTTTTAATCCATTGATCAACACCTGCTGTATCGCTTGATATAGGGCAAGTCGCGCCTGTGTCACACTAGGATCATCTCCAATGACGCGATGGGCGTTATAATAGCTGTGGAACAGCGAGGCTAATTCAAAGATATAGCGAATCACGCGATTAGGTGCCATGTTTTCTGCAGCTAATGCTATTTCAGCCGGAAATTCACCCAGCTTGTTTAAAAGATCATACTCTTGCTCTTCTGTTAATAAATCCCAATCAATCTGATCTGCATCTGGGGTTATGCCTTGCTCACTTGCTTGTTTTATCACACTGCAAATACGTGCATGAGCGTATTGTACATAAAAAACGGGATTATCATTCGACTGAGATACAGCCAAATCCATATCAAAATCTAAATGTGTATCAGGGCTTCTCATCGTAAAGAAATAGCGTGTCCCATCGATCCCTACTTCATCTAATAGCTCGGTTAAGGTGACCGCTTTACCCGTTCGTTTTGACATTTTTACCAGCTCGCCACCTTGATACAGTTTCACCATCTGGGTGATGACGACATCAAAGCGCTCGCTATCATATCCCATCGCCTCGATAAAAGCGCGCATACGCGCAATGTAACCATGGTGATCGGCTCCCCAAATATTTACAACACGATCAAAGCCACGTTCGAATTTATCTCGGTGATATGCCATATCAGGGGTGAGGTACGTATATGAACCATCTTGCTTTACTAGTACCCGATCTTTGTCGTCACCAAACTGCGTTGACTTAAACCACAGCGCTCCATCCTGTTCATACGTATATCCCTTCACATGCAATTCCTTTAATACTTCTTTAATCGCATCTGATTGATACAATGAAGTCTCGCTAAACCAATGATCAAAACGGACGCGATAGCGACCCAAATCCTGCTGAATCTTCACCAAAAGTTGTTCCAGACCTTTGGTGCGTAAAACCCCTAACCGCTCTTGTGCCGACAATGCGAGAAGACGCTCTCCTTCCTCAGCGGCAACTTTCATACCCAACTGACGAATATCTTCACCTCGATACCCATCCTCAGGAAGATGACTCTCTTTTCCCAATGCTTCTAAATAGCGAGCTTCCAGAGAACGCGCCATCATATCCATCTGGTTGCCAGCGTCATTAATATAATACTCGCGTGTCACCTTATAACCGGCAAGCTCTAATATGTTACTTAACGCATCTCCAACTGCAGCTCCTCGTGCATGACCCAGATGTAGGCTCCCTGTTGGATTGGCACTCACATATTCCAATAACACACTTTTACCTGCACCTGTCGCTGTTTGACCGTACGAGTCCCCTTCTGTTAACACTGTGGGAACAACGTTAGCTAAATAAGACCGATCCATAAAAAAGTTTATAAAACCAGGTCCAGCAATCTCCAGCTTGCGAATGAACGCTTTACGCTGGTCAATTTCTGCCACCAACGCCTCCGCAATTTGCCGTGGACTTTTACGTGCCACCTTCACCAACTGCATCGCCACATTGGTCGCTAAATCCCCATGCTGTTTCTCTCGTGGCGTTTCTAACGTAATCTCAGGTATCTGGTCTACACTAACGAGGTCGGCCTTTATAATGGCCTCCCGTATTGCCTCTTTTACCTGTTCATGCACCTTTTCCAACACACTCATCGAGATCAGATACCTCCATCCATTCTATTTTTAAACGATACTCCCCTAGTGCTTCTTCTCCTACTGTTAATGCGAAAGAGAATGAAATGACCCCTCTCCCATCCACCAGTGTGCGTTCATAAGTATGAGTATGAACAATCATCTCCACGGTTCCATTAGGGATTTTCATTAATGAACTACTCTTACTCCCCGGTCGATATGTTTGTCGATAGGAGATCGCACCATGCCGTATGAGAACCACTTCATCGTGGTTAGCTTTCACAGTTGTCCGTGTCTCCTCCTCCGTACCTTCCTGTTCACGATAACGTAAGAACCAACGCTCTTCTTTATTTTCGAATTGACCTGTCACCGTTTGTTGAATCACTTCTTTCTCCTCCATCCCATCCCGGTCGATGGTGGAAGAGATCGTGACACATACCGGTTTCACCGCTCTCTCTCCCTTCGTCAACTACCCTTTGAGGAATCCGAGCAACATTTCCCGAATCACCTTAGCCGCTACAACCGCAGTCTGCTCTGTCTGGTCATAATGTGGTGCTACCTCTACCAAATCAGCACCCACAATCTGAAGGTCAGCTAACGCCAATTCCTTTACCGCTGCCAATAATTCGCTCGATGAAATACCACCTGGTTCTGGCGTGCCTGTTCCAGGTGCATAAGCAGGATCTAGTACATCGATATCAATCGTAACATATAGCGGTCGACCTTTGAGTTGAGGTAAGATTTTTTTGAGTGGAGTCAATACCTCAAAGGGGTAAAAATGAATACCAGCTTCCTTAGCATAGTGAAACTCTTCTCGCGTACCCGAGCGAATCCCTAATTGGAATACATTTTCTGCACCGATCAATTCCGTAATTTTTCGTAACGGTGTCGCATGAGAATGCTTTTCCCCTTCGTAATCAGTACGCAAATCCGCATGAGCATCCAATTGTAATACCACTAAATCCCCATGTTTTTGCACTAACTCCTGGATAATTGGCCACGTTACCAAGTGTTCCCCGCCTAAACCAATCGGGGTTTTCCCTTGCTGTATCACCTGGCGCACAAAGTGACCAATCTGCTCTTGACTCTTCTCTGGATTGCCAATCGGCAACGGAATATCGCCGGCATCGTAATACTTTACTTCCGATAAGTCTCGATCGAGGGCAGGACTATACTCTTCTAATACAAGGGAGACCTCACGGATTCTCTTCGGACCCATACGGGAGCCTGCTCGAAAACTGGCTGTCCAATCCATCGGCATTCCATATATGACTGCCTCTGCCTCTTCTAGCTGATCGGTCGCACCGATAAATACATTGCCTGAATATGCCTCATCAAAGCGCATCATCTATCGCTCCTATTTTGTCAATTCTTTTACAAAGTTTGGTAATTGATATAAACTGCGATGCAACTCGCGGGAATAATACTTCGTATCCAACAAATTTTCTTGCTCATGTAAGTGTAAGGGGTCATACTTCTTCGATCCCATCGTAAAGCTCCACAAACCGCTCGGATACGTAGGGATACTAGCCGTATATAACTGCGTGTACTGAAAAAGGGTAGAGATATCTTGGTAAACTCGACGGATCAAGTCACGATTAAACCAAGGTGATTCTGTTTGTGCCACCATAATCCCATCCTCTTTTAACGCTTCATGTATCCCCTCGTAAAACGGTTTTTGAAATAACCCAACCGCAGGCCCTACCGGCTCAGTTGAATCAACTAGAATCACATCAAACTGATTGGGATGCTCTGCAATAAACTTAATACCATCCTCTACTTTTACAGTGACACGAGGATCAGCTAATCCGCTTGCAATTTGCGGGAAATATGTTTTGGCCGCCTCAATCACTTGTCCATCAATCTCAACGAGGGTGGCCGTCTCTACTTGCTCGTACTTTACCACTTCCCGAATAACCCCACCATCGCCTCCACCGATCACCAGTACATGCTTTGGATTCGGGTGCGTATTCATCGCTACATGCGTTAACATCTCGTGATACACAAACTCATCTTGATCCGTTGTCATCACCATACCGTCTAATACCATCATATTGCCGAATTGTTTCGTCTCAATGATATCTAATGATTGAAAATCAGTCTGTTCGTGATGCAAGGTTCGTGTGATTTTACTTGTAATCCCATGATCAGGGGTTTGTTTTTCTGTATACCATAAATCCAACTGATTGTTATGCTCACTCATTAATCATTACTCCTTTTCTTCTACACAAAATAAAGAGAACCTCATAAATCCTCACTAGCATACTACTTGCAGACCCGCTCCCTCAATCTTTTTTCACCCTTTCGCAAAAAAAATGTGATAAGGTATATTCTTCCTTGAAGCGGATTACAATAATCGAGATCTTTTACTAACAAACCTGTCCATCAACTAGCATACTTCCACAAACAAAGGAGCTTATCTATGGGAAAACCAGGAGATCCGCCAACCAACATCATACCCTCGAGACAACGGTCAAACAAACGAGGCACTACATGGATAAAGCGTACGACGATCGCTTGCATGTGGGGATTGGCTATAATCCTTACTTGCATCTTGCTCCTTACCCTTTACCTTTACTCACGCCCACTACCAATTCCTGATATTCCTCTAACCACTACCATTGTGGATCAACATGGGGAACGAATCGATCAGCTTGATCGCGGAGAACACCGTGACGCTGTGAAGCTAAAAGATATTGATTCATCTCTCATACAAGCCACTCTCGCTGCCGAAGATCACTCTTTTTATGAACACTGGGGATTTTCGCTTCGTGGAATCACCCGTGCCATATGGGTAAACATGCGGAATGGTCAACTCTCACAAGGAGCTAGTACCATTACACAACAATTAGCGCGTAATCTATACCTCTCCCATGAGCGTACATGGACACGCAAATGGAAAGAAGCACTCTATACTATCCAACTAGAGCTTCATTATACCAAAGATGAGATTTTAACCATGTACCTAAACGATATTTATTATGGTCATGGAGCTTACGGAATTGAGAGGGCCTCACACCTTTATTTTCATAAACCTGCCCGCGCATTAACTTTGGCAGAAAGTTCTATTCTTGCTGGTATTCCACGTGGACCCAAATACTACTCCCCCATCGAAAATGAAAAGCGTGCGAAGCAGAGGCAAGCAGTTATCTTACGTACGATGGAGCAAACCGGTTATATAAGTAAAGAACAGCGGATCGAGGCAGAACAAACCCCCCTCAGCTTTGCGCCGCCACCGACACCCATACCGGCTCAAGCACCTTATTTCCGTGATTATGTGATCAAGGAAGCTAGTCAACGCTTTGGCATAAACGAGACAGATCTACGCAGTGGCGGATTCACCGTTATCACAACGTTAGATTTAAAAAAGCAACATGCCGCCGTAGATGCTTTTAAACAGTATGTAAAACAAGAGGGTCTAGAAGGTGCGCTCGTCTCTATAGAACCTCGTACTGGGTATATTATTGCTATGGTAGGAGGCACCGACTACGGTCGTTCACAATATAATCGCGCTCTGGCTCATCGCCAACCGGGTTCTACTTTTAAGCCCTTTCTTTACCTTGCCGCTCTGGATCAAGGTCGAACAGCAACAACAAAACTGATGAGCAAACCCACTCGGTTCACTTACGAGAATGGAACCTATGAGCCGCATAATTTCCACAACCATTATGCAGATCGTCCTATTTCCATGCGCGAAGCAATTGCTCGTTCAGATAACATTTACGCTGTTCGCACTCACTTTGAGATAGGAAGAGAGAAGACTGTTGAGATGGCACAACGCTTAGGAATTACCTCTAAGCTACAAGCGCATCCATCCCTTGCTCTTGGTTCAGAGACAGTGACTCCACTTGAAATGGCCAATGCTTATGCCACTCTAGCCGCACAAGGAATCCGGGCTCAACCTACCAGTATAATCGCTATTCAAGATGCACAAGGTCATACCCTCTCCACGCCTGCTGTTGCCCCAACGCGTGTTGTTTCCAGGGCGAAAGCATTTCTCATCACCGATCTGCTAAAGAGCGTACTGCACACAGGCGGAACGGGTAATCGGGTCAAACAGCTAGTCGGTTCCATTCCCGCAGTTGGTAAAACAGGTACAACCAGGTGGGATTCTTGGTTTGTCGGCTATACCCCTGATATCGCCACCAGTGTCTGGATAGGCTACGACCAAGCAAAAGAGCTACCGTACCAACAATCACGTCTATCCCAATATATTTGGGGAACATACATCAAACAGGCAGAATCCCCTGCGCACACCCCTGCTTTCTCCATTCCTGATGGAGTGAGTAAGGTAAAGATCGATTCAGAAACGGGCATGCTGGCGACATCTACTTGCCCACAAACCCATACTGAGTACTTTCTCGCCGGAACAGAGCCTCTTAAAGTATGTAAACACCATCGCCCGCTACCCACTGATGAGACCAGTCCCCTCAAACTGTGGGAGAGTATTAAAAATTGGTGGTCTCAATAACAGACCACCAATTTTCCTTAACACTCTTGACTCCCACCAACCTCACCGTCACCATCAGCTAGTAAACCGTCATTATATAACGAAATCAAACCGGCCTCGTCCAAATGCTTCATTACTTCATACAAACTGTTTCGCTTCTCAGATGGTAAGTCATTTACAAACTGATTAATTTGATCGGCAGAGACATTTGCCGTAAAATGAACCCCACCGTGTCGAGCAAAGTGATCATGATGCTCTTCCATCTTCATCGCCACCTTCGCTTATAGTCCATCTGATGTTAGCATAAGCAGAAATAACCGGTCTTAATCAAAGTAATAAATCTAAGATAAGACGATCCAAGAACAACCGATAGAAAGCTTTATACTTATCTCTTTCTAGTCAAAGCATATTCAAATGCCATAAAGATAAGCCTAGTACACTAATCTGAATTCAAAGATAAAAAAGTCGATATATTGATCAATCCTGCTCAAAAATATCTGGAGCTCAAATCCTCAACACATAAACTTAATATCTTCACGGCCCCTCTTGTTTATTTCTACACTTATTTAATTTACTAAGCGAAACAGAATAAGATAGTAATATTCAACTATTTTCTAGTGATATATTCAGTTTAATATGAAGTCTCATCACTATGTGTAAAGAAGACTATCTTTCTCGAACGATAAAGAAATACTTCATACAATAAAGAGAATTCTCATACAAAAGCCTCTCTAATGTGTACCAACCCCAAAAATCAAGCCTTCCCGAAAGTACCCAAGTGTATGCGATTCCTGGATCACGTTCGTCTATTTGACATACACACACTAAATCTATTTTTCGCTTCTTAATTATCTTCTCTATTTTTAAACCAATTTTTAAAATTATATTGTATAATGATACTGGTGTTAAAAAAATCTGAATATGAGGAGAGGGTAATATTGAAAAGATGGCTCATTTCTTTCACTTGTACATTGATGGTACTCAGTCTGTTTCCATCGAATGTAACGACGTATGCAGAAGAATCCACCTTTGTTTTTGATGAAAGCGCTTACAAAGAAAGGCAAGCACTCTATATTGATCAAGTCTTTTCGTCTGATTCTTATGAAGCTCTCATATTACAAGCTTATAAAGGAGAGAAGTTGAATCAAAAAGCATTAAATCACTATCTGGATAAAATGCGCAATGGGGGCGTAAAAAACGCAGATTTTGATCTTACAAAGCTCATTCGTGTTTTAATGCTACGCCCCGAAATCAAGGATGATTTATTTGAAGCACTAGCTGGCTTTCATTTCTGGTTTAAAGAAGGAAGCACAGGAGACCATGTGTTCGCTTCCGAAAACCATATGCTCATGTATACATCTTCTCAATTTCTGTTGCAAGAAAAATATGGGATGTTTGAAGATAAACGGACCTATGAACGTCTTAAAAGATATTTGGAAGTCAAAAATGAATACGGCTTTTATGAATTTTATTCCGGTGTTTATTTGCCTTACACACTATCCGGTCTATTAAACTTGGTTGATTTTGCAGAAGATGAAGAGATTCGTCAACTCGCCATCGGCGCATCACAACGTCTGTTGCAAGATGTATTGCTAGTCACAAATGATGAGGGTTCATTTTATTCGGCAGCCGGAAGAACATATATGAGATATAAAGAGAGTGGTACAGGACATAACATCAATAAGGTGATTTACCTGTTGACCGGATTGCAAGAAGAAGAAAATCTTTCCAGTAGCCCTATTGGTGTATTTTTAGCCACATCCCAACTGCCCATTACAGATGATGTATTCAAATACTTCGGTAAAGAGATAAACATGAATTATACCAATGGTCACTCTTTAAATACTGCCATCAATACCATCTACAAAGACTTCTCTCGTGATGAACGAGTACCCTTTTACTGGAGTCAGGGTGCTTACTTCCACCCTGATGTTGCGGCAGATACCGCTTGGTTCGCCAGTAAATATCAATTAGAAGGCTATGATGCTTTAAAGGCATTTGATCGATTCCTTGGACTTTCAGAGGGGGCCGCACCAGCAGCAGCCAAGGCAGGAGCCGCTTTTAGTCGGAGCTCTGTCCTTTCCTCTGCTAATTTGGCGATGTACAAAGATGGCGGAACGATGTTACATTCCTTGCAAGAGTATAGAGGAGGATACCAAGGCTATCAACAAAATCCATGGATTGCTACAACTGGAAGCTTATCTGTGTGGACACAAGCAGGGAATAGTAGTAACACAACAATGCAAAATGATCACCTCCCCAAAATCAAACAAAAAAATAACGTAGCGGTCATTCAATATAATCCGCTTACCGAAATTAAGGCCTATCACGGGAAGCCGGATGTTTGGTTATATTGGCCTGATGGATTTGATGAAGAAAAGAGAGAAGGAAATTGGAAATTCGGAAAAGAAGATGATGGATATGTAGCTCTCCGTTATCCCTGTGGAAATGGAGATTCTGATAAAATCACCTGCAATTGGTCCGAACAAACCTGGGTCACCATTGTGGGAACAGAAGAAAAATACGGTAGCTTTAACGAGTTCACAACCAAAGTGCTAACTGAAGTCGATTATGACGCAGACTGGGAGTGGCATGGATCGTTCTGGAAAGGTACTTTGAAGTATGTATATGATTCGGATGTGAAGTTTGACGGTACCGATATAAGCTTAACCTGGTAGGATAAACTGAGGCGAAAGAGAAGGAAGGGTATCACTCTCTGGTTGCTTTAAAATAATCGATATAATTTCAGTGCATCCGAAATCCCTTTATGCTTTTACGTTACTCACTTACTAAAGCATTTGGATTTGACGGATGCACTTTATTTGTCAAAACTTATCTTAATCGCTTTACATCTCTTAAGTTGCGGTCAACTTTCGCTCTACGAAAGCTGTGTTACTTCCTTATCAAGACCTAGTTTCTTATGGATTTTTTCTGCTTCACTAATTCCAGATACTGCTGCACCCTGATAGCCCCCACCTGGACGCGTCCATGCCCCCACTAATGAGAGCTGACCTACCGGTGTGCTTCGCTGTAAACGATGTAGCCCGGATTGATTAACTGTCTGGGCAAATCCATAAACAGCACCTGCGGGATTTTTTGTATATCTTTGCATCGTTCTCGGTGTACCTAATTCTAGCACTTCGATCGCCTGTGTAATTCCTGGATAATGTTCTTCTAGTTGACTCAACAAATACTGTGTTACCTCTTCTTTTCTCTTCTTATAATCTTCCTTATTCTCGGGCCAATTTTCTATAAAGTCGATAAAGGCTGCCACAATAACCGGTTTTCCATTCGGGCTAAGCTCAGGATCTAATTTATAATAATTGGTGATTCCGAAATTGGCCTGTTGGTAATCACCGCTCTTTAAATACTGATAATCTTTACTTGGATCTTTTTCCTTCACAAATACAATATCTTCGTCAACGAGTTGAAAATTTGCTGGGTCTTCTGTTAGTCCGAGATACAGTTGAGTAATGGAGGGACCAATCTCTAATTTTTCGTAACTTTCACGGTATGATGACTCTGTAACTGATTCATTCATTAACTTTGAAAATGTTATTTGCGGTGAAGCATTTGAAACAATCCAATTCCCTGTAAAGGTTTTTTCTTTTTTCGTCTTAATCCCTATGGCCTTCTGATCTTTTACAATGATCTCGGTTACTTCTTGCCGCAGATATACCTTGCCACCATGCTCATGAATAACCTCAGTTAATGCATCAGCAATAGCTTGTGCACCACCTTTGATATAGAAAGTGCCCTCAAGATGGTAGCCTATCCAAGGCACAAAGAAGTAATGAGCGGAAAGCATTTGCGGGGGAACACCATAATAAGGCCATAGTAAAGTGAAAAATGAAATGAGAGCTTCATCATCTACATATTGCTTCATCACTTCTGCTGTTGTCATCTGTGACCATTGAATAAACAAAGGGGCCTTGATCGGAAATAGCTCTTGTTTTTCTGCTTTGGGGATCGACGAATCTTGTAGAAAAGCCATCTCTTGCGCAAAAGCATATAAAGCGTTAAATAACTTAGCCACCCCTTCTCGTTCCTGTGGGAACATATCTTGTAGCAGAGCCAAATACTGCTCATGATCTTGGGGAATTGTTATCTTCTCACCTTCCCATACAGCAGTGTAGGGATGTTCTTTTTTGAGAGGAGTAATACGGTTCATAATCCCACATTTTGAGAATATCTCATGACAGATTTCCCCTTCATTTAAGCTGGCAATTGCATGTAAGGATACATCAAATTCATATTTTCCTTTTCGTGGGAAGTTAGTCGCATAGCCTCCTGGACGCACGTGATGTTCAAAAACGGCCACTTTATAACCTAACTGGGATAATCGTGCAGCAGTACAAAGTCCACCAATACCGGCACCAATGACTAATACGTCATAATTCGACATATCATTTATCCTCCTCTTATATCAAAAAGATATATAGCTGTGTGATACAATTATATAGATAAGATTTGAAAATGTCAAAATAAAAAGTGTGCTATACTATGGGAATTCATCAACAAGTGAAACGGGGTTGAAAAATGTCCAGAGAAAATAAAACGATGTATACCTTACTTGGCCTTCTGATGTATGCACCCTTAACTGGCTATGAAATAAAAAAAACCATTGAGAGTAGTATTAAACACTTCTGGCAGGAAAGTTATGGTCAAATCTATCCGACCTTAAAAAAACTTGTAGAGCTCGGCTTTGCTGACTTTCACATTGAAAAAGTGGATGGAAAGCCAGATCGCAAAGTGTATACAATTACGGGAGTAGGAAAAAGCCAATTTATAAATTGGTTGGAAAAGCCGATTGAAAAAATACCTATCCACAAAAACGAACTACTTCTAAAGCTTTTTTATGGACAACATCTTGATATCAGACACAACATCGCACAAGTCATTCAATATAAACAGAAAATGGAAGACATTCTCCAATCTTTAAATACGACAGAACATTTCCTCCTTACCAAAAGGAAAGAGGATCCTCACTTCGATTATTGGATGATGACGTTATCCCATGGTCAATGCATTGTAAAGGCCACGATCCAATGGTGTGAAGAAAGTATTAGAAAGTTAGAAGAAAAACAGAAGGGATAAAGGTGGTTGCCTTCACTAATTGGATTAATACTCCTTACGATTGAGAGGGAGCAACCATGTCCTCTGTTTCACCTTTCTTTTTTCGTCCTTGCAAGCCAAAACGCGAAAAGAGAATCGCTAGTAAAGTGGCAAATAAGATCAGCATACACATCCCAGTACTACCGATTAGTGCGCCAATGGTTAATCCAGCTGCACCAAATAGCTTTCCAAAATGAAGAATAAAACCATTGACAGCTAAATAAGCACCTCTTTGAGAGGGCTCAATCATATCAGCTAATAAACTTTGCCGGGCTGGGATGAATAGGAGCTCACCCAGTGTATAAAGCACAACAGCAAGAATAATCCCAGGTAAAAAGTTTGAAAAACTGAGATAGGCAAAGCTTAATCCAAACAGAGCAAACCCTGTATATTGTAGAACTTCGCGTGATTTCCCTGCGAACTTCTTTGTTACCAACGTAATGAAACTGATGATTAATACAGTATTTAATCCAATAATCAAACCATACACTTTCATACCATCCAATGCGAAATGAAGATCGAATAGAGAATAAAAGGTAGTAGGAAACTCTTTTTCTATGCGCACAGAGATGAAGTTATATAATTGTGGTTCGATGGAGGCGATCGCAATCCCGCCTAGCGTAAAAAACAGAAAGGAAATATCTTTGATGACGGTAGTGTAGTGTCTCCAGAGTGAGTTTAGGCTCCATATGCCGGTAGGATTTCTTTTTTCATGATAAACATGGAATGTATCCTCAATCTTCATACTGGTTAACCACAGAGTGAAAAGCGATATAGCAAAAATACCGATAATCATGTAGAAATAGTAGTTTTCAAATAACAAGATAGCAATCAATAAACCCGTTACCATGCCTAGATTAATCGCCCAATAGTTTAGTGAAAAAATATAACTTCTATCTTCCGGCTTACTGACATCAATCAACATGGCTTCAGACGCTGGTGAAATCAATCCCGTACAGATTTGATTGATGACAACCATCAGATAGGTCATGATGGGAGAGGCAAATAAAGGGGTACTCACCATCAACAATCCGAAAAAGGCGAAAACGTTAATCGTTTCACCGATGACCATCGTCTTTTTTCTACCTATCACATCTGTCAGTTGTCCACCATAGATACTAGAGAGGAATAAGAGGATAAACATCAGTATTAATAACAGACCGGCGACCTCTTCTCCAAAATGATCAGACAAATAAATGGCCATAAAAGGTAGGAGCATGGCATGAACCCACCGTGTTAAGAAAGTAATAAACAACCGAATGCGAATATTGGGATGGCGATGCTTCAACATTTAGATCCCCTCCTTGTACTAAAATTCATTATGAGATACTCTAAAAGGGTTAAAAAGAGAATCTTTACATTCAATACTTCCCCTTTTATTAGGAGGGATTGTGGTGGCAAAGTTAATCCCGTATTTTCAGATGAGAGGATACCTGTATGAGCGCGAGCAAGGACTTAAAGCCAACTTTAAATTTCAAGAATTAGAGCAGTTGTGGAATTGCACAGGGAAAAATGTGAAATTGAGATTAAAGAGGTTGCAGGAGCAAGAAAAAATTGTCTACACTCCAGGAAGAGGGCGGGGCAATGCTTCAACCATTACTTTTTTACGTCCTTTACAAGTAGATCTGGAACACGAAGTGAATCAGTTAATCAAAATGGATCATTTGGATGATGTCATGAAAATATTACAAATACCTCTACCATCTCCTTTTTCTAAACAAATTTTGGAGAAGGTGCAGGATTTCCTAGGGTTTCGGACAGCTTCAAATAAAAAAGATGTCCTTCGAGCCATTGCGTATAAAGACATATACAGCATTGATCCTCGTTATATATCCACATCATTCGAATGCTTTTTAATTATGCACTTGGGGGATCCATTAGTGCTTTATGATTCTAGTACCGATACGATTAAACCGCATATTGCACACGCATGGAAAAAAGATACTGAAGGAGTGGAATGGACATTTTATCTACGTAAAGGTGTCCTGTTTCACCATCACAGGGAATTGGTAAGCGAAGATATTCGCTTTACCTTCGAACGCTTTCGCGATCCTACTCTTCCCAATCACTGGATTGTAAAGAATATTGCAAATATAAAGTGTGTCTCACCTTATATCATCACCTTTCGCTTACATAACCCGAACCATCTGTTTTTGCGGTATCTAAGTTGGTATGTTTTAGTTATATTGCCGCGGGATATCCCTTTTGCAGAGGATCAATTTATTAGTACAGGACCGTTTAGAATCAAAGAAAAGCATGAGGGAAAGCTATCACTCGAAGTTTTTGATCGCCACTTTTTACCGCGCCCATTTTTAGATGAGGCTCATTTTTATCCCTTGGCAAATGAACGGCATTTTGGAATGAAATACGAAATCATTGAAAATAAGAATGAAAGTTATCATACAAAGATAACTGTTGGTGTACGCTTCATCGTATTTAACTTTAAAAAATGTTCCTCGATCATACACAGTCCCTATTTTCGTGAAGCGATCTATCACTTGTTTGATATAGAAAAAATGGCTCAAGAACTGAAAAGAGATACCATCACCCCAGCTTCAAGCTATTTTGCTACTCGATCTCACTACCTTCCAAAAGATAGAGACAAAGTAGCGAACTTACTAAAAAAATCAGGATATCAAGGGGAGGAGATCCTGTTTTCATACAAAATCCAAACTTTTGAACCCGATGTAACATGGTTTATGAAACAAGCGAAAGAAGTAGGGATACAGATCCGCCCCATGTACAGTTCAACCGATAATCAAACGCGCGATGATCAAGCTGATCTGGTCATGGGACGAGATGTAGGTAGTGATGATATTTTGTCTTTTCTAGATTGGTTTTATAATCAATCCCTGTTATCTCAACGCACAGGCTTAGTGCAACATTGGAAGCAGATTCAATGCCATTTAGAAAATATTGAGTTTGAAGTCGATGAAGATAAGCGCACAACAAGCATGAACGATTTAGAAGCATATATCCGAGCGAACCACCTCATGCTTTATTTAGATCACCCTATTGAACACAATATGTTTAATACCTTGATGAAAGATGTTTACTTAGATCGATTTGGCTTTCTCGATATGAGAAAACTATGGTTGGATGAGAAGCATCATTGTCAGCAAGGAATTAATCAATCATTTAAATAACAGAAGCAGTCTGTTAAATGATCGTTTACCATTCCAACTGCTTGCATATATGCATAGCATATCGTGGGACCTACAAACTTAAAGCCTCTTCTCTTTAAATCTTTGCTCATCTGTGAGCTGATCTCAGTAGAACTGGGGACATCTTCTGGATAGTTGAAATGATTTATAATCGGCTTTCCCTCTACGAAATGCCATATATATAAACTAAATGACCCAAATTCTTCCCTAATGCGAAAATAGGCATGCGCATTATCAATAACAGCTTGGATCTTCCGTTTATTACGGATAATACCTTCATTCTGAAGAAGTTCTGCTACTTTTTGATCATCATAATGAATGATTTTGTGAGGATCGAAAGCATCAAATGCTTCTCTATAGTTCTCACGCTTTTTTAGAATCGTATACCAACTCAGTCCGGCTTGTGCCCCTTCAAGATTTAGCATTTCAAAAAGCTTATGATCATCATATACGGGAACCCCCCATTCATGGTCGTGATAGTAAATATATAAGGGATCACTATTTACCCAATTGCATCGCTTCATCAATGATCACCTTCTTCACATTTTCATTTAGTATAGTTAACAAATATAAGAGCAACAAGCTTAGTAAGCTAACTACCGCAATGAATCACACGCCATACCATCACCGTCGCTATCTAAACGGTGTGGATCTTTTGGACCTATCCGATCATAGAAGGATTGAGCCTCAGCCTGGGTTGCGAAATCTGAACAGTCCTTGTCACTAAGTTCCGAGGGTAAATCTTCTTTTTGTGAGGGATCTTCGGAAGCAGAACCAACATCACAACTTTCCGAGTGAAATCCATTCTCTTGAACATACCCCTCACATCCCCAAATACCAATCTCGGCCTCTTCAGCCTTTTGCTCCGCTCTTTGATATTTTTCTAAGTTACGAGTATTGGGTGGGTATATATAAGCCACCCTTGCTAGACCATTTTCCAAAAGCTCTCGTTGGATGCTAGTATCGTCTACGTAAACATGGGCCAGGAGTCGGTTATATTTATCTCGCTCTTCTTTTCCAATTTCAATATTAAGATTGCTTCCCGCAGCAATCATTTCTCGGACAAAGTCTTTAGCATCCTGCCCGAAAGGTTGTTCTCCTAACTTAGGGTGAGAGGTTTCGGGTGTATCGACTAATAATAAGCGGATGCTCTCTTCTTTCCCATTGAAAAAAACCTTAATGGTGTCACCATCAACTACTTGAACGGTTTTATCAATCTTAATCTCGTGACGAATAACCTCCTCTTCTGACAGATCGAGAGATTTTTCAACATAGCTTGTACTTGTACCTGAAGAGCAACCGGTTAGAACAGATAATACTAGTAACAGAATGAACCCAAGGCGATTCCGCTTATACTTCATAATGTGTTCTCCCTCTCAACTTTTTGCACAAAATCAATCTTTTTTAGACACCAAAAGAGCAGGCACTTCTGCCTGCTCTTTTGGTGTCCTAGCAATGATGTGGTTCCGTGATTCCACTTCCAAAAAGGGAAGTGTATCTTAATCACATATCTCTTCTTTAGTCTACAGCTAACCCTTAACCACGACAAGCAAAAGACGATATTCGTCACACAGCGTTCATTTTTACTATTGTAATGCCTGCTGTACCGCAAGTGAACGCTCCCACATCGCCTCATCATTTGTAACCAATAATTTCTTAAGAGCCTCTTTTTCACGCTCATCCAGTCCATCCAGCTTGACTTTTCCTTTTAATGCATCATCCATGCGATTTACATGGTAAGCGAGATTTTTCCAACCCTGCCGCGTTTCATGATTGATCCGCATGGGACATGCTGTCACACCCGCATAATACGGACCTTCCTCATTACGACTAATACTTACCCAAACAATCCAATATGTCTTTCCATCTTTAGCTGTTTCCTCATCAGGTGAAAATTTAATGCCTCGCTCCACGCGACTTTTCGCGTGAATCAACCCTAAGTCGATCTTAGCCGTATCTTGATCTACCAGTACAGAGGATAAGTCACTTAAATTAAACGTACCTGTATGATAACCTCCATGTGTCGTGGCATCATCACGGAGAATATTAAATTGATTCTTCTTTTTGTCTGCCATATTGGAACGCCTCCTTTCTTACTTGATTGTACCGTAGCTCTACTTGTACATGCAAAAGGTGCGTTCATCGGCCTGCTATTCCATTGTAGACGCTTCTAACATCATCTCATCATGCCCCTTCATCTCAGAAGCACCGTTCGTATCCGTCTGTACTCGACTAGACTGACGAATAGGTAAGTGAATATTAAAAGTGGTACCGCGACCCGGCTGACTCGTAACATGAATATGTCCCCCGTGTTCAGAAACGATACGATGACAAATGGAAAGACCCATTCCCGTTCCATCCCCTTTGGTAGTAAAAAAAGGGTCGAAGATACGTGACATGTATTCTGGTTGAATTCCATTCCCATTATCCTCAATTCGAATACTGATCCGATCTCTTAACTCTTTCCACCTGATCCACACCGCACCTCGATCTCCTAATGATTCGAGTGCATTTTGCATCAAGTTTATCATCACTTGCTTTAATTGTTCTGGATCTGCTTCCATTTGAAGTGGATGAGTCGGAGCCTGAGGAACCAGTTCATGCCCCATTAAAAAAGCTTTTGGAGTCATTAACTGGACAACATCCTCAATTAATGAGTCTAATTCAATCCATGTAAACTTGGCCGGTTTTTTATCGCTTAAATGAAGGAACTGACGCAATAAGTCATTGATGCGATCAATCTCTGGAAGAATAATCGACTCCCATTTCCTCATTTCCTCCGATTCTTTAGCTGATATTTGAATAAATCCACGAATAGAGGTGAGTGGATTGCGAATCTCATGTGCTAATCCCGCAGCCAATTGACCTACCGCCGATAGTTTTTCTAAGTGACGCCGCCGCTCTTCTACTTGATGGCGAATACGCTGCTGTTGGATAGAAAGCCTTTTCTCAGCCAAACGAATTAAATTAGAAGCGGACTTTGCTTCTTCCGGATAAGTAGCTGCTCCTTGACAGTAATTGATAATGGTACGTTCCGTTCGCATACTTGCAATAACGTTCTCCACTTTTTCCAAACAATGTCGCAAAACTGTCTCATCACCGATAATGCCAATAGCAAACTGATCACCGTCATAACGTGCTACTTGAGCATAAGGGGGAAGATCTTTCTTTAATTGGCGTGCTAAGCGTACGAGTAACTCATCTCCCGCATCCATGCCCTCCCGCACATTTACCTGTTGAAAATCAACCAGATCAAAACAGATGACATGATACGATTGCTCAGATACACACCTCGCTAAACTGCGGGTCACTTGTTCTTGAAATCCACTCAGATTATAAAGTCCTGTCAGGTAATCACGACGCGAAGTATCTTCTAACTCGTCTATATAATCATGTAGTCGCCGATATGCTTCATTCACAGTCTGTAATAACTCTTGGTTTTCTACTTTCATCTGCTGTATTTGTACTCTTGTGCGTTGAATGATTCCACCTGTCCAAAGCAAAATAGCTAACAGTGCGATAGAGCCCATAAAAAAAATAGGGCCACTTTCACTAAACCCGTTCTCAACTCCACGCATCACCCAGAATGAAAGATAGAAGAGGGAGCCAATGAACCAATATGGCGGTTGTGTCAGAGTTGTCATGAGCAAAGAGGCAATCATCAAATATAGACCGATGGTCCAAGCCTCACTCAAAGGTGCCACTAAATCAAAGCCAACAATAATACATAAGACGATCCCCACACTCAGATATGATCTCTTTCTAGAAATGCGAAATGACTCCACATATCCCGCCCGTGCTGTCCATAAAATAAACAACAAGAATCCGATTCCCAGCGCCAGCGCAGAGAAAATCCATATGAGTTCCGCTTGACTAGTACCTATCACCTCTCCAATGGAGTTACCACTCATTTACATTCCCACTCCTTGAGGATGACCATGATTTCCATATGTTCTAATTCCTTTCCATATCTCCCTTAACAATCCCTGCTTTTCATCACTTAAGCTGGATAAAATCGTTCCCCTCATATACCGCAAGCAATTAAAGAGGGCTTCTGCCTGCCAAAGCTTCTCGTCAAGACACAACGAAAGAGCAAGAGAATACTCTCTTGCTGCAACATTGGGCTCTTTTTGTGTTTATGTATCCATACTGACCTTCACATATGATTCAGACTACCACAAAGGGAAGCACTTAAACCAGTTGAAAATGTAAATGAGTGAGAGAAAAAAGAGATAAACCCTTCCTGTCCCTCAACAAGAAGGATTGTATATTCCCTATCCCAACTGATTCAATATCTGTTGATGCTCTATTTCACGAGTATTCCCTTGTCCTGTTGTCGCTGCTGTCTCCTCTCTTCCTGCGAAAGAATCTTTCCATTGCGACACCTCATGAGTGCGCACTCCAGAAAAATCACGTACAGGATCTGTCGTTGCCTGACGCATTCCATTAGTGGGGAGGCTCGTTTGAGGCACACTCATCAATGTTTGCTGTACTGTTTCTTTCAAAATGTTCTTGATTTCTTCGCTCCGATATCCATTTTCCAATTCCATCACCCACTGATACAGCGATCCGTCTTCAGAGGAAAACGTCACATTGCGCTGCGTCGGTGCCAGCTTTATTTGTTTTTGTAATTGTTCCATGAAAGCTGTCGGATCAGTAATCGAGTCTAGCGGAAAATACTTCCCACGCAAATATGATTGAATACAATACTTCACCAGAATCGAAAATTGACCTTTTGGCAACATATCATACCAGTAACGGAGTAAACGATCCTTTTTTCCAATATAGACACCTACTGTGATTGACACAGTACATCCCCCCATTCGATTTTTCATTAGAGCCGATTCAATCTTCATGAATATAGGTTGTCCAACTAAAATGAAGAGCGACAAATCACAAAACCAATTATATTCTTTTTTCTATCATTATTTTATCAACTGTAATAATATAATTTCAATGATAGTTTCTGTCGAATTGGTTCGATTCTTGTAATTTTGCTCATTTTTTTTTCGACGGTAAAAAATGTCCCACTCGCTCCTCATTCTTTTTTGTCGTTTTAGCATAATTGTATGCATATTTGATTACTATTTCATTCTCCCTTGTGCTACCCTTTTCCCGCTCAAGACGAGATTATTTTTCGATGATTTTTCATAATTAAATGGTAAGTCCCTTTATTAGATAAATGAGAAAATATATGGAATTGAGGGCTTGTATTCACCTCATAAATCCAAAAACGCCCCTCTTGATCCAAACCAAGATCAATTCCTAGCTCTTTTAATCCTGCATAACGCTTCTCCAAGACACTCGCCACATTGAATGAAAGATCCCTTAACTCTTCACAAAGCAGCTTTTGATAGGCGGGACTGGGAGTGAAATATGAAAGTGACTTTTCAACCGAAAGAGCACTGCGCCCTTTGCGGCTATTCGTCACTATTTCACCGGGAGCTGCAACCTTAGCAATCATCCCTGAAATTTGCCATTTCCCTGCTGGTCGTTGCAGCAATATGCGATAATCAAATGGTCTCCCTTGATAACTCACACTTTCTATGCCTCGTTGCACCAAATATTTTCTCCCTTTTAACATCCACTTCCACACCTGTTCATACAGCCCATCTCTTTCAACGCGTTGCTGCAAACGACGGTACCGCACCTCAAAGAGCGTCAAACTAATACGACGAATCCGTATTACTCCGACTCCACCGCCCCCCTTATCCGGCTTGACAAAAAGTAACGGGTAACGATCGCTCATATTTTTTAGTGAACCTGCATTTAGCCATTGAGTCTCCGGTATATACGTCTGCACCATTGCATTATCTTCTAACACTTTCGTTTTGGACATTTTGGATGCCACTTGTCGATAATTTCGATATCTCATGCTTCTCCCTCTCCCTCCTTGTACACATCTTCATCAAGATATGCTATTCACATCCTCTTTCTCTGGACCCAGCTGATCGCCTATTTAAACAATGTGGTAAAATGAGATAAGAAATCATCACATCGACTACCTCGTCTACCAGAGAGTATTATTCATCTCCCTTCAGCCAAGGGGGATGATAGGACAAATAACACGACTATCTTTTTCCGACTAGCAGTATTTGTTTCTGGTTATAACTGAGAATAGATAGGATCGAGGAGAGAGCGAACGATATAAGGGGGACTTCTCATGAGTGCACGCATTATGGTTGTTGAAGATGAAAAGCCCATCGCAGACATTATCCAATTCAACCTATCGAAGGAAGGGTATGAAGTAGAGTGTATCCACGATGGCCAGGAAGCATTACAAAAAATTATGACTCACCCACCCGATCTCCTATTGCTAGATCTCATGCTACCCGGTGCAGATGGCATTGAAATTTGTCGGCAAGTACGACAAAAGTATTCACTCCCTATTATTATAGTTACTGCAAAAGACTCTGAGGTAGATAAAGTACTCGGATTGGAGCTAGGGGCGGATGATTATGTGACGAAGCCATTTAGCAATCGCGAGCTCCTTGCCCGTATCAAGGCAAATTTGCGCCGTTCATCTACTTCATCTTCTACCGGCACTCACCCTTCTACCGAAGCTGATGCCATTCAAGTAGGAGAACTCCTCATCGACGAAGGACGCTACACGGTTAAGAAGGAAGGGGCTTTAATCGACCTTACTCACCGTGAATTTGAGTTGCTCCTCTATATGGCAAAACATGCCGCTCAAGTATTGACAAGAGAGCATTTACTCCAATCTGTATGGGGATACGATTATTTCGGTGATGTTCGTACCGTCGATGTAACCATTCGTCGTCTGAGAGAAAAGATAGAAGAAAATCCGAGTCATCCCCAATATATTATTACTCGGCGCGGTATCGGATACACGATGCGCGATCCAAAGGCTGCTACCTAATGATACACAAAATAAAAGAAGCGTTTTCTAAGCTTAATAGTGTCCAATGGAAATTGGTCTTTATATATATTTCACTGATCTTAATCTCTATGCAATTGATCGGTGTATACTTTTTTCGCGAGTTAGAGCGTTACTATATCAACGAGGAGTTCAAAAATAACCTCTACTTTCAAGCAAATCTGCTATCTGAATCTGAAGCTTTGAAAGAATTTATTTTAAAGCCCCCTACATCACAAGATGCCGAACAAGAGGAGATCAACGACTTAATTGATGATCTCTTCGTTTTAGGTCAGGGCACATCCAGTGAAGGAGGCGCCAGCCTCCAAGTACTTAATCAGGAAGGAATTATTCTAGGGGCAACCTCAACTTCACAAAAAGAAGAGATCGTCGGACAGCGAAATATTCGAGCCAACAACGCCATCAACGGACAAGAAGAGGCTTCTATTCGCATAAATAGTTATGGCAATCGCGTACAGGTGTATACCATGCCGATTAAAGAAGAGGGTAGAATTATTGGAGCTGTCTATATTGAAGCATCGTTAGAAGAGGTTTATGATACCATCCTTAGGATCAACCGTATCCTTGTCAACATTACCATTTTTACTGTACTGTTAACTGCACTCTTAGGATTTATATTAGCTCGAACCATTACAAATCCAGTTAAAGAGATTACCAATCAAGCGGCTGCGATGGCAAGTGGGGACTTTGAGCGTCGTGTAAAAGTTAAAAGTGTAGATGAAATCGGCCGATTAGGTATTGCTTTTAATGACTTAGCAGCTCACTTGCGGGAGGCTCTCACACAAAAAGAGGAGGAGAAACGAAAGTTAGCATCCGTCCTTTCTAATATGAGTGATGGTGTTCTCGCAGCCGATGCAAATGGATACCTCATTGTATGGAATCAACGGGCAGAAGAGATATTACAACGCTCTCTTCGATTGGGCGACTCTTTTTTTAACACCTTAGCGTTGCCTGGGTTTACTTCCCTGCCCTTGCTAGAACATAAGGAAACTCTCTTAGAGCTAGAACGGGAAGGTGAAGATCATCCTCTCATTATAAAAGTTACCCTTACTCCTATTCGTCGTCCTAATCAGGAGGAAGCCGGGTTTATTGCGGTTTTACAAGACGTAACCGAAGAAGAACGACTTGACCAACAGCGAAAAGAATTTGTCGCTAATGTTTCTCATGAGCTCCGCACCCCATTAACTACGATCATCAGCTATTTAGAAGCATTACAAGATGGAGCCTTGGATGATCCAGAGCTTGCTCGTCGCTTCACAGGTGTCGCTCATCAAGAGGGGGAGAGGATGACACGATTAATCTCAGATTTACTACAACTCTCCCGCTTAGATGCCAAAAAAATCCGCTTACAGCGGCAGCCGATGTATATCAAAAATCATTTGGAAGCGGTGGCAGACCGCTTTGCTGTTCCTTTACAACAAAAGCAGATTACGTTTCGACTTTCGTTCGCAAAAAATCTACCCAAAGTATACATCGATAGCGATAGGGTGAATCAGGTGTTGGATAATCTGCTCTCCAATGCTGTCAAGTATACCCCCGAGGGGGAATCCATTCACCTTTCCGCCTATCGCAGAGCAGATGGCGCCGTACAAATTTCCATTCAGGATACTGGCATCGGAATTCCTCAGTCTGATCTAAAGCGCATCTTCGAACGCTTTTATCGAGTAGATAAAGCCCGTTCACGTAGCATGGGGGGGACAGGGCTCGGCCTCTCTATTGCCCAGGAAATTATTCACGCCCATGAAGGGGATATCTGGATTGAAAGTGTAGAAGGAGAGGGAACAACCGTCACGTTTACCCTCCCGTCATGTGAAGCGGAGGTGCGAACATGAGAGAACATTTAAAGTCAGCCCTTTTGACAACCCTCATTCTATTAAGCATTACATTAACCGGTACATTATGGTACAGCTCACCTTCCTACGAAGAGAGTACTCGGGGCGATTATTTAAGTCCACCATTAGGAAAAGAGAGTAAACCTTTATTCGAAATAACCGCTCCTCATCAGATGTTTTTTCATGACCGTGGAAACACATTTCGCTTGACGACAGAAAATAGTTTATATCTCGATCTGTTAAGCAAAATTCATCACAATCGTTTAGAGCAGACGCCTGTGTTGTACCGACCCACTGCGATTGACTGGAATCAACTCTACAATAAAGAAGAAGGAATTGAATTACGTTTTATCCGCGGAGTTCCCATCGAGACCATTGATGCTCTATTTGATTCACCACTATCTATAAATGAAATCAAAGTAATAGATCGACTCTGGATAACGATTGACGAGGAGACAAATTCCGTACAAACGTGGTTTATTTCCGATGATGAGGAGCAGGTACTAATCGCAAAAAGTAAAATCCAACATCTAGACCAATGGTTTGCTGCACTCCGCAGTCAAGAGCTAGTAGAAGTATCGCCTATCTTTACAAACGATCCATTGCGACAAGAAAAACTATCTGAACAACAGGTTCTTTATCCACGTGCCTTTTATATACCTAAAGCAGAGCAAAAACAACCAACTCGTAGTTATCCACTCAAAAAAATTGAGATTAAAGATATGAAGAACTGGCTTCTAGACCCTGCTGCCAGTCGCTTTCCGTTTGAAAGCAGTGTTGTATACCGCTATAAAAATCGAAAGCTTACTTACTATGAAAAAAAGAACACGATGCACTTCCAGGATCCTCCTGCAACAGATCCATCCACCGCTACACTAGCAGAGGAGTTGCGTGCACTTAATAGCTCCATCAATAAACATAATGGATGGACAGGAGATTACCATCTCGATAAAATTGAACGTGATCCTAATGATGACACCTATGCTTATCAATTCCGTCTCATTGCTCACGGACAACCGATATATGCTCCTGACGAGTCGGCTCCAGGACCCACCACCATTCTACTAAAGGGATCACCATCGGAAAGATTGATCGAGTATAAGCGCTCGTTGCTCTACTTCGTCAATGATGAGAAAGTGGATAGCATCACTACCATGGTAGGTGGCAAGAATTTGGAAAAACTCCTTGCTTCTCAAAAAATCAAAACAGAACAAGTACGAGAGCTCTTTCCAGGCTATCGTGCTAACATCACTCAATCAAAGATTGAGTTAGAGCCCGTATGGGTGATCATCTTACAAAATGGGGCAGAGCAATTACTCCCCGCGTCTTAAGGAGGCACTAGCAATGGATTGGAATCGAGCAAAAACCATTCTGATTATCGCCTTTGCTGCACTTAACCTCTTTTTAGCGATTCAAGTCTATCAGACGTGGGAAAAGACGCTAGAACTGACTGATGCGCATAACATCACACTACGTGAACTAGAACAGTTGATGGAAGAAGGAAATATCCGTCTAGATACGGAACTTCCTGAGGTGAAACCAGATGAAATGATATTAAAAGCAACACTTAAGAATGTCGATGATTCATGGGAGGCTCATGATAACTATTTTAAACAGACGCCTGAAAACCCGATCGCTGTAAAGGACAGCAAAGAGATAGGGACAGTATTAGAAGAATATGTACCCGACTTCGACAATTACGAACTTGATACGTTCTCTTCTACTTCCAGTCGCTATGTGTACCAGCAACAGTGGGATGATCTCCCCTTATTTGATGCTACCCTGTCCGTTCAGTTAAAAGAGAAACAGATCACTTCCATGCACTGGGTTCCTTTCGACATTACAGAAGAGAGCCGTTCCAAAGAAGCAATCTATTCAGCACAAAGTGCGCTTTTCGCTCTGATAGAAAGAGGAGACATTCCTGATGGATCGGTCATCTCTGACATACGTCTTGGCTATCACGGCAAAAATTATGAAGCACAGACGTATGACCTACTCCCATCGTGGCGATTTACGATTGCAAAAGGAAATGCTTTTTACGTTAATGCCTTTTACGGGGATGTAGAAACAGTACCCTCCGTCAAAGACAAAAACTAATATAAAAGGAGGGACAAGCATGAATGTAAGTATCTTAGCAAGCGGAAGTACGGGGAATGCTATCTATGTGGAAAGCGCTAATACCCGTATTTTGATCGATGCCGGTCTGAGTGGCAAGCAGATTGAAAAACATTTATCCTCGATAGGAATTGCGCCTGATTCACTAACCGCCCTCGTCATCACTCATGAGCACATCGATCATGTAAAAGGAATGGGTGTATTATCGCGACGTTATCAACTCCCTCTCTATATCAACCAAGGCACCTGGGATGCACTCCCCTCATCTGTAGGGTCGATCGACCCTTCGTTGCGCAAACTGATTGAAGCTCATTCCACCTTCAATATTGGCACGCTCTCCGTCACCCCTTTCTCCATTTCTCACGATGCCGCAGACCCTTTAGGATTCCGCTTTAGCTGTGAGGAAACATCGCTCGGTCTCATCACTGATACAGGTTATATAAATCAACAAATGATAGAGCATGTCCGCGGGGTAGATACGTTAATCTTTGAATCTAACCACGATACAGACATGCTCCGAATGGGTTCTTATCCTTGGAATATTAAACGTCGTATTCTCAGTGATACCGGGCACCTTTCCAATGTAGATGCAGCTGAAGCATTAGTAGAAATCTTACGCGGCGAGGGAGAACAGGTATACCTTTCCCACCTCAGTCTTGATAACAATTTGATGGAACTAGCCCATATGACTGTAAAGGAACGATTAGAGGAGGCTCATTTACGCATTGGAGAGGATCTCTTTCTCTATCCCACTTATCATGATCGCCCCACTCCTCTGCGGCCGGTTCGTGGACAAGCAGTTGCTCGTCTCTCATAGCATTTTAAGACTAGTGCTGCCCAAGGTGAACACCACTTTTTTATAGGAATTGTATACGACCCTTACACAATTAACGTTATAATATCCATGAGCATCTCCAATTGGTATAAACAAGTTTTTGCCAGGGAATGATGAAGTCGAATGGTAAAGGGGGAAGTAGAATGGACTACTTTAATTATCCCGACGATCCAAACAAGGAAAAAGAGCGTTCGTCACAAGAGCATCCGCCAAGTCCAGAAGAAGATTTTTCACCCTCCCCACCACCTGACGAAGGTCACAGGGAGATTCATGCAAGCAAACCTTCAACCAACTGGACAGCGATGATTTTAACCGGGGTGATCTCCGCCCTACTGGCCGCTTTACTTGTCGGAGGATCCTTGTTCGGTTTATTGCAAGCAGGAGTGATCTCTTCTGCCAACCAAGGAAACAAAGAAGAGGTTACAACCAAAAAAGAAGAGCTGAGCGTAGATGTGAACTCAGATATTATTAAGGCAGTAGAAAAAGTACGACCGGCAGTCGTCGGTATTTTAAACTTCTCCGGTCCCAGTTCAGGCGCAGGCGAAGTACAGGGCACAGGTTCCGGAGTGGTGTTTTATAAAGAAGGCGATACTGCTCGCGTAGTTACCAATGCCCATGTGATCAAGGATTCAAGCTATGTAGAAGTCGTCTTTATGAATGATAGTGAGGAAGAAGTACAGCGAGTAGAAGCTAAGGTTTTGGGAGCTGATCAAAACTCTGATCTAGCCGTATTGGAGATTCCCTCTAAATACGTATCAGCTGTTGCTGAGTTTGGTGATTCCGATGCCCTTAAGGCAGGGGAACCTGCAATCGCTATCGGGAATCCGCTCGGACTAGAGTTTTCCCAATCGGTTACCGTAGGGGTCGTAAGTGCACCTCACCGCTCATTTGAAATTGAGCAAGGTATGTTGACGATGGATGTCATTCAAACAGATGCTGCCATCAACCCTGGTAACAGTGGCGGAGCACTTGTCAATACCGCAGGACAAGTGATCGGAATCAATAGTATTAAGATTTCCTTACCAGAAGTTGAAGGGATGGGCTTTGCCATTCCTTCTAAAGATGCCGAACCGCTTATCTCCAATCTGATCGAATACGGACGTGTGGTTCGTCCTTATATCGGCATCATACCGATCAATGTTCAATCCCTCTCCCAATATCAGCGTTCACGCCTCAACCTGCCCGATGAAGTGGTTAGCGGAGTTGTTGTAAATGGTGTGCAATCCGGATCACCTGCCAGTAAAGCAGGGTTGAAACGATTAGATGTGATCGTAGGTATTAATGGGACGACGATTGATTCTATCGCAGAACTGCGTAATCACTTGCAAGATGAAACCAAAGTAGGGGAAAAAATAAATATTACCCTCTATCGCAACGGCGAAAAGAAATCAGCCTCCCTTTCACTTGTGGAAGCAAAACAGTAGTTTTTTCACTCCCCCTCGCCATCTTACATGGCAGGGGGATTTCTCTGATATTACATACCCTCTTATAGTTAGGAGACGACTAGATGAATATGATTCAACAACCCTTATATACTTGTGACGAACACCTTGAACCTGCCCTAGATGACATTATTGATTTACTACATGCATGCCCTGAATTGGACAAACTAGAGGAAAACAACAGTCATCCCTGTTACACATGTGATAAAATCGCTGTATATATATGCACTTGGAGCGAGAGAAACGATATATAAAAGAATGCGTCTACTGAATGAGATAAAGGAGAAAGTTACGATGCAAATTCAACTTATTACAGTAGGAAAACTAAAGGAATCCTATCTTAAAAAGGCTGAAGCTGAATATCTGAAACGGCTTAGCGCCTACTCCAAAACGAAAGTAATAGAAATAGCGGAAGAGAAACTAACTGAACCCCCTCATGAGGCTGTGATCCAACATATCAAACAGAAAGAGGGGGAACGTATTTTAAAACATCTCTCTCCCGATACCTACCACATTGCACTGGCGATCGAAGGAGAATCCCTCTCTTCCGAAAAGCTCGCCCGACAGCTGGATAAGCTCTCTACTTACGGAAATAGTCGTCTTAACTTCATCATCGGCGGTTCCTATGGACTTTCCCCGGAAATAAAAAAGGTCGCACACCTCAAGCTATCCTTGTCCGCTATGACCTTCCCTCATCAACTTACCCGCATCCTCCTCCTGGAGCAAATCTACCGCACCTTTAAGATTAACCGTGGGGAGACATACCATAAGTAGCTCTATCTGCCCTCTCTTCCCCCGTATAACCCCCTAATTGCTCACATAAATATGGTATCAGTGATCAAGCAGGAGGTTATATCCCATGATTTTGTCACATCGCCATAAATTTATCTTTCTAAAAACGAGGAAGACAGCGGGTACCAGCATCGAAATATCATTATCTCGATTCTGCGGTCCGAAAGATATACTCACACCTATTTCACTCGCAGACGAGAAGATTCGCTTCTCTGTAGGAAAACAGGCACAAAATTACTCACTAAAAGGAATAGAGCTATACAATCATATACCCGCTTCAGAAGTAAAAGTATTGGTCGGTAATAAAGTGTGGAACAGCTACTACAAGTTTTGTTTTGATCGCAATCCTTGGGATAAAGTAGTTTCCTCCTATTATTACTTGAATGAAGATCCCACCGTTCCGTTCTCTTTTAGTTCTTTTGAACAGTTTTTTAGCGAGGGTTGGTATAAACGACAGTTTAACTACCCTCTCTATACCATCGATGATACCATTGCTGTCGACTATATCGGTCGTTTCGAAAACTTAAATGAAGATTTACAGAAAATATGTAAAAATATTGGTGTTCCGTTTGATAACTGGCTACCCCGTGCCAAGGGGAATTTCCGTCCACAAACACGTCATTATCGTTCATTATATACACCACAACAGCGCGCTTTGGTTTCTCACTACTACAAAAAAGAAATAGAGTTACATGGATACACTTTTTAACAAACAAAAAAGGCTCTCACAGTCGCCACCAGCGACAGGGAGCCTCATACATGGCTATATTTATTATGCATAGACTGGACGCACACGAATCGTCTGTTCACGACCAGGGCCGACAGAAAACATCGTTAGCGGGATTCCAGTTAAGTGAGTAATCCTTTCCACATAATGTTGTGCAGCTAAAGGAAGGTCACTTATGCTTTTTGCCCTCGTAATATCTTCATCCCAACCGGGGAGGGTCTCATACACCGGTTCACACTCTGCCAAAATATCAAGATCAGCAGGGTAGTTCTCAATAATCTTACCATGATAACGGTAAGCGACGCCGATACGTATCTCTTTCAATCCAGAGAGAACATCAATCGAATTAAGCGATAACCCTGTAATTCCACTTACTCGGCGAGCATGGCGTACTACAACAGAGTCAAACCAACCCACACGGCGCGCACGCCCCGTTGTAGTACCGTACTCACGCCCCACTTCTCGAATTGTATCGCCTACTTCATCAAATAGTTCTGTCGGAAAAGGGCCGTCTCCCACCCGGGTCGTATACGCTTTTGCCACACCAACCACCTGATGAATTTTTGTTGGTCCCACTCCAGAACCAATACATACTCCACCAGCTACAGGATTAGAGGAAGTAACAAAGGGGTACGTGCCTTGATCAATATCCAACATCACACCTTGTGCCCCTTCAAAGAGAACACGCTTACCCTCGTCGATAGCGTCATTAAGCACCACAGAGGTATCCGTCACATGTGGGCGAATTTGTTCAGCTAATTTCATATACGGATCATATACCTCTTGAAAGGTAAGACCCTCTATACCATAGAGGCGCTCCAACAGACGATTCTTATCTTCGAGCATCTGTTTCAACTTCGTCGCGAAGCGGTCTGCATCTAATAAATCAGAGACGCGAATACCTACTCTCGCAGCCTTATCCATATAACAAGGACCAATCCCTTTACCGGTGGTACCAATCTTACTCGTTCCCTTATGCTTTTCTTCTGCACGATCGAGGAGAATATGATACGGCATTATGACGTGTGCGCGATCAGAGATACGCAATGCATCTGTCTTCACACCATGACCGTGCAAGTACTGAAGCTCCTCTACTAGTGCTTCGGGATGAAGAACCATCCCATTCCCTAAAACGCATACTTTTTCTTTATTAAATATCCCTGACGGAATCAAGTGTAATTTGTAACGCTTTCCCCCAAATTCGATCGTATGACCAGCGTTATTACCACCTTGATAGCGCGCTACCACTTCAGCTTCTTCTGCAAGAAAGTCGGTAATCTTCCCTTTTCCCTCATCGCCCCACTGCGTCCCCACAACTACAACTGTCGACATGAACTGTCTCCCCTTTCGGCGATTATTTCCGTAAACCGAACATCACCCTAAGTCTATCCAACTTTAAGCGGGAATGTCAACAAAAAACCGAACAATCTATTAAAGAATCACATTAATGTTCACATTAAAGATTCGTCATGACGTAAATCTAAACTGAGAAATTTGCTGTACTGTTTGAGAAACAGAAGCTCAACTTTCCCCACTGGGCCATTCCGCTGTTTACTTATTAACACTTCCACAATATTTTTCTTCTCTGACTCTTCATCGTAATAGTCATCTCGATAAAGAAAAGAAACAATATCTGCATCTTGCTCCAGGGAGCCAGATTCCCGCAGGTCTGACATCATCGGTCTCTTATCTTGTCGTTGTTCTACTGCACGAGATAGCTGTGACAGGGCCATAATAGGTACATCCAGCTCACGAGCCATCAGTTTTAGGGAACGCGAGATTTGTGAAATCTCCTGCTGACGACTCTCTTTTCCTGTTCCATTAATTAACTGTAAGTAGTCAATCATGACGAGGCCTAATCCATGCTCTGCTTTCAAACGGCGCAATTTGGCTCGTATATCAAACACCGTAACACCCGGAGTATCATCTACATAAATATTTGCCTCTGACAAAGTTCCAATCGCCATCGTCAACTTCTCCCAGTCCTCTTCAGTAAAACCACCCGTGCGAAACTTCTCTGCCTCAATATTCCCTTCTGCGGCTAGCATCCGCTGAACCATCTGCGACGCTGACATCTCCAGATTAAATATGGCTACAGGAGCCCCTGCACGCACCGCAGCATTTTGTGCCACATTAAGGGCGAATGCTGTTTTCCCCATACTGGGTCGCGCTGCTAAAATAATGAAGTCTGATTTTTGAAACCCAGAAGTCATGCGATCCAAATCCGTATACCCCGATGGAACCCCCGTTAGCTTTCCCTGATTCTCGTGTAGAGACTCGATCTGATCAAAAGTTTCCATCAATATGTCCCTAATCGGAATAAAGGATTTGGTGGAGCGCGTCTGTGATATTTCTAATATCTGTTTTTCGGCTTCATCAATAATCGTTGCTGTTTCTTGATCAGCCGCATATCCAGAAGCAGCAATCTGTGTTGCAGTCCGAATTAAACGCCGTAAAATTGACTTCTCTTCCACTATGCGTGCATAATGATCCACATTGGCAGCCGTTGGCACGGTATTTGCAATATCGGTCAAATAAGAGACCCCGCCCACTTCCTCCAATTGCTTGCGGTTTTGCAATTCCTCTGTCAACGTAACCAAGTCTACAGGCTCTGCCCGTTCGGTAAGATAAACAATCACTTCAAAAATACGCTGATGGGCTTGGCGGTAAAAATCCTCTGCCCGCAGCTTTTCCATCACTTGTGCCAATACATCAGCTTCGATCAAAATTGAACCAATAACGGCTTGCTCCGCCTCCACATTGTGCGGAGGAAGCCGATCTGCGAATACATCACTCATCTTCTATTCCTCCACAACTACAAAGGCGCCCCACTATAGCAAGTGGAGCGCCTTACCCCTTACTCCTCAACCACTTGGACAGAAATGGTAGCCGTTACTTTGGGGTGTAATTTCACTGGAACCTTGGTCACTCCAAGATGGCGAATCGGATCATCGAGCATAATCTTTTTCTTATCCAGCTTAATGCTGTGATCTTTCATTACCTGCTGACTAATTTGTTTTGAAGTAACGGCTCCGAAGAGGCGTCCCCCTTCTCCGGCTTTAGTCGTTATCACAATTTCCAACTTCCCTAATGTCTCCGCTAACTTTTCTGCCTGCTGTAAATCTTCTTCTGCTCGGCGCTGCTCGCGCTTTTTCTTTTCATTTAAATCATTTATATTTCCAGAAGAAGCTGGAACCGCTAATTTGTTGGGTAATAGATAATTGCGCGCATAACCATCTGCTACCTCTTTAACCTCTCCCTTTTTCCCCTTGCCTTTTACATCTTGTTGAAAGATCACCTTCATGTTAAGTGTCCTCCCCTTCCATCAAAAACTTCTTCAATTGCTTTAATAGTAGCTCACGTACTTCACGTACTGTCTTATTTTCTAACTGAACAGCAGCATGTGTCAAATGACCACCGCCACCCATCCGTTCCATCACCATCTGTACGTTTAAATCACCTTGCGAACGAGCACTGATCGCTACCTTTTCATCTTCACGCAAACCGATAACAAAAGAAGCACCAATTCCGTTCATATTTAAAAGGGTATCTGCGGTTTGTGCAATCAGCAGCTGATCGTAGCGAACACCTTCTTCCCCCATCGCTACAGCTACTTTATCGTAAATCACTTCTGTGTTTTTCACAATCTCTGCACGTTTTACAAATTGATCCATGTCTTCTTTTAAAAGAGATTGCACCATTGTCAGATCGGCCCCATGGCTTCGTAAAAAGGAAGCAGCTTCAAACGTCCGTGACCCTGCGCGAAACGAAAAACTTTTTGTATCCACCACGATTCCTGCTAATAATGAAGTGGCCTCCAGTGTGTCCATCTCCATCCGATCACCCTGATATTGCAGCAGTTCAGTAATCAGTTCACAGGTAGATGATGCATATGGCTCTAAGTAGACTAAGACTGGATCAGTAACAAACTCTTCCCCGCGCCGATGATGATCAATCACCACTACTTTGTTTGCCCGCTCAATCAGGCGCGGTTCGATCGCAAAAGAAGGCTTATGGGTATCTACCAATATAACCAACGTTCCTCGGTCTAACATCTGGAGCGCACGATCGGGTGAGAGAATCGCATCGCTTAACGTCTCGTGATGATAAACGGACTGCAGAAGACGTTCAATAGAAGGATTAGATTCTGCCAAAACGATATGACCCTCACGTTGGCAGGACTGCACCGCCTTCAACACACCGATGGATGCCCCAAGTGCATCCATGTCCGGTTCCGCATGTCCCATGATCAAGACACGCTCACTATCACGAATCAGGTTGGTTAACGCATGCGAGATTACCCGTGCACGTACCCGTGTGCGCCTCTCCACCGCATTTGTCTTGCCACCGAAAAAAGTGATGTGTTCGCCGTTATGTACGGCTGCCTGATCACCTCCACGAGCTAAAGCGATGTCGAGTGCAGATTGTGCCGTCTGCATCTGAGGAATCATCTTCGTACCATGTGAAGACACTCCTAAGCTTAGAGTGATTGGAATCTTGTTACGATGGGTCATTTCACGGATCTCATCTAGCAACTCAAATTGTTCTTGTACCAAGTCTGTTAAGGTAGCACGCGACATGGTTAGAAAGAATTTATCTGAATCAAACCGACGCAATACGATATCATGCTGTTGTGCCCAGTTGGAAATCGTATTTGTCACTTTCGTGAGCAAAAGCGCACGGTTTTGATCATCCATCCCCTGACCTGCATCTTCATAATTATCCATGTGTAAAAACCCAAATACGACACGTTCATCTTCATATTGCTGCTCTAGCATGGCTAATTGTGTTACATTTTGAAAGAAGAAGAGACGTTCATCTTCCCACTGAGAAACAAGATACGTAGCATCACCTACAGAAATACGCCACTCGTTAGCTTGCTGTTTCTTCGACAAGAGGAGAGGAAAAACATCCTCTACCTTTACTCCCACCAAAGAATCTTGGTCCATCATTTCTTTAATATAAGGATTGTGCCAAACAATCCGATCGTGTCGATCATACAAGAGAATACCCACCGGTATTTCATCAATCGTCGTCTGCGTTGCCCCTTTAACCCGATGGGACAAGGTTAATATATACTCTTGTAATTCAAGTCTAAACGCACGCTCCGCGCGATACAAATAAGCGGCAAACAACAGGAAACCGCTGAAAGCAACGATAGCTAGATATTGGTGATAAACGGCTAACCCTGCGATCAGTACGAGTGTAAAACAGAGAACACCGATCATATGATAACCGTACCAGCGCCGCAATAGAAAATTTGGCATGGTCACATCCCCTCGACCTGCACCGAATAATTTAATTCAACTCTCGTTCTTTTTCACTCATAACTTATTTTAACCCAGGAGTCACAGGTTGAGTAGTCTCTTTCCAAATCCAGTAGAACTAATCCTTTCCTACCAACCGGCTCCTCCACTTTGTACCCACATCAAGAATCCCTAAAGCATAAAAGAGTAGAGATAAGAGGGGTATGAATGATACGAAGAGAACTAAAATCATCCAGCTTTGATTTTTATGCTTACAATGGAGAAAGTAAGAAACAAAGGAAAGCCCTTGTAGAAAAAATAGCATGTGCAGCAGCAAAAGAACTCCATCCACCCAGCGAAAGGAATCCTCTCCCCCGCTTATTCCAATCAAACCAAGTAGGAGCATCGCTCCGTAAAAAAGAAGAAAGGAACGTGGTAAGCGCCAATGGAAAAAGAGAGGGATGCGCTTAAGCGGAATCCTCTTTTGCAACAACCTTCTTCCCGCCCAAAAATTAAGTAGCGGGATCGGAATCGCAATGATCGCCATCAAAACAGGAATAAGCGTTTGTAACTGCGGTGGCTCCCCAATCTCTTCAATTCCCAGCGTTGCAAATAAGGTCTGCGTTTCCATCCATTGTCCATCCCAAGCAGCTTGTAACTTTCCATATGCTCCAAAAACGGAGGAAGAGATCGCAAAGACCAAAATGATCACGATACTTGAAGCCATTAATCCACCAAGGACGACTTCACTTCCACTCATCTCTTTATGAGAGTAGAGACGCCCCATTAACAGCCCTATGAAGACTGTCGGCAGTATAAGCAGTGCCATCATAGTCGCAATTTCTTCCCCCAGCACCGCATACATTCCTAAAAGAAGAGATCCATTCGTGATTACAATAAAAATAAGTGTAGGGATAAGTGGTTGTTTTGCCGCTAATAACATAAACGGTAACGGTAAAAACCATATACTTACCACCCCTAAAGGTGTAAACGATAATATGAAAATCAATATAAATAAGACTGCACTGTAGATCCAGTCATATTGGTTATTTATAGGCTTCATCAGCGAAATGCCTCCCCCTTTTGTTCCACTCATTATCGATCAATATATTTTTCCAAATGGGAAAGGTCTTGATACCATTCCTCAAGTTGGTGCCCTTCTTCAACATGTTCTTGTAGGTTCTTCACCACAGCTTGGTCCAATTCACGAAATGATAACCCAAGCCGACGAGCCAGTACATAGACAGCCGTTATTAAACTAGCGAGGCTGTCCACTATTAAGGTTTGATTGGCATAATGAAGTCCTTTAAATAAGTTGGCCAGCTGGTCGATTAATTCCGTCTTTAACCAATCAATCACTTTAACGCTCTTAGCTATATGTACGCTGCGATCTGGCCGACTCATCATCGATGCCCTCCTTCGCCTTCGGTAAAGGGATTAGGTCTACTTTCAACAACTCGACACCAAAATCCTTTTTTCATACCGTGGAAAGGAAAAAACAGGGGCACAAATGGGCCCCTGTTTTTATACTCAGTCAGTCGCATATGGCAGAAGTGCCATTTGACGAGCTCGTTTGATTGCGCGTGTTAATTGCCGTTGGTATTTTGAAGAAGTACCTGTTACACGACGAGGTAAAATCTTTCCACGCTCACTGATAAACCGTTTCAGCAAATCTACATCTTTGTAGTCGATGTATGTGATTTTGTTACTTGTGAAGAAACAAACTTTGCGACGTTTGTTTCCACGACGACGTGCCATCATCATATTCCCTCCTCTTCTCAATTAGTATCGGTATTTATATTAGAAGGGTAGATCATCATCCGAGATATCAATTGGTTTGCCATCATCAGCAAAGGGATCTTTAGACGATGATTGCTCAAATGGGTTGTTGTTATAACCCGCCTGAGTATTCGACTCTGACCGGGGAGATAAAAACTCAACATTATCTGCAATCACTTCAGTTACTTTGATGCGCTGACCCTCTTGGTTTTCAAAACTGCGTGTTTGCAGTCGACCATCTACAGCCGCTTTCCGTCCCTTTTTAAGGTAGTTAGCACAGTTCTCCGCCAACTGACGCCAAGCGACTACGTTAACGAAGTCAGCTTCGCGCTCGCCCTGTTGATTGGAGAAAGGACGGTTAACAGCAATCGTAAAGTTTACAACTGCAACCCCACTGCTCGTGTAACGCAATTCGGGATCACGCGCCAAATTCCCTATGAGTACAACCCGGTTCATCTCGATCCCCTCCTAATGTTTGAAACCTGATACTCGCCCTATTTATCATCTAAGCTGATAACCATCTTCCGTAGAACACGGTCGTTAAGTTTCATAATACGATCCAACTCGTTCAACGTCTCGTTTTTAGCGTCAAAAGTGGTTACTGTGTAAAAACCTTCACGAGCATCTTCGATTTCATAAGCAAAACGGCGTTTACCGAAATCTTTGCTCGCAACGTTTTCCCCACCATTTTTGCTGATGGTCGTTTCAACCGCTTCACGCGTAGCTTTCAACGTTTCCTCGTCCACATCGGGACGTACGATGTACATCATCTCATACTTTTTCATTATGCATTCACCTCCTCATGGACACTGCGGCTTCATTTTCCTTGAATGAAGCAAGGAGTTTTAATAAACCCACACTGAACTATTCTATCAGCAAAGTGGCAGAGAAGCAAGGTAAACGGATATGTTTCCCTTACCTTCAGCATCCGCGTCTTACATACTCTTTATCATTCTTTCGTGACAACCCTATCTGATAAGATATTAGACATTAAAGCGGAAGTGCATAACGTCGCCATCTTGCACAATATATTCTTTTCCTTCCAGTCTCATCAAGCCTCGTTCACGCGCCTCATTCATAGAGCCACTCATCACCAAGTCTTCATACCCTACTACTTCAGCACGAATAAAGCCTTTTTCAAAATCAGTGTGAATCACACCTGCAGCCCCCGGTGCTTTTGTCCCTTTACGAATGGTCCATGCACGCACTTCTTTCTCGCCAGCTGTAAAGTAGGTTATTAAGCCTAGTAAGGTGTAGGCTGCCAGCACCAGGCGATCTAAGCCAGCCATTTCTAATCCCAAGTCTTCAAGAAATTGTTGGCGCTCTTCCCCATCCAGCTCTGCGATTTCAGCTTCCAATTGAGCCGAGATCGTCACTACTTGCGCTCCTTCTTTGGCAGCAATTTCGCGCACTTGTTGTACATGAGGGTTATTCTCCGGATCAGCTACTTCCTCTTCACCCACATTGGCTACATATAAGACACTTTTGGCTGTTAGTAGGTTGAGTGGGTCAACGAGCTGGCGCTCCTCTTTATCTAACTCTAACTGCCGCACAGATAAACCTTCTGCTAAGCCTTTTTGTACCTTTTCAAGCACTTCAAACTCTTTACCCGCATCCGCATCTCCACTTTTCTTCTTGCGCATAACACGATCCATCCGCCGCTCTACTGCTTCCAAGTCAGATAGACCCAATTCGGTATCAATAATTTCGATATCGCTGACGGGGTCAACTTTCCCTTCTACGTGCGTAATATTTCCATCTTCAAAGCAGCGCACCACATGAATAATCGCATCTACTTCGCGAATGTTGGCTAAGAACTGATTTCCCAAACCTTCCCCTTTGCTCGCCCCCCGAACCAAGCCAGCGATGTCAACCAGCTGTAAGTGAGTCGGCACGACGCGTTGGGGATTTACAATTTCGGTTAACCGCTCTAAACGTTGATCACGTACATCAACCACACCTGTATTGGGGTCAATCGTACAGAAGGGATAATTGGCTGATTCCGCTCCTGCCTTCGTTATTGCATTAAATAAAGTGGATTTCCCCACATTGGGTAATCCGACTATACCTGTTGTAAGTGCCATCAATGTCATCCTCTCATGGAGCATTCCGTCTTTTTAATCCTTGTCCATTATATCGAAAGCACAGGTCGCTGTCATGAAAGTTGGGTAGTTGTCGAAATATCTGTCTCTAAGCTATTCTATTATTTCCCTTGGTTTTATTTTACGTTATAATAGATTTGCAAACTTAGGGAAACGAGGTGAGAAAAGTGAACCGAAGAGTAGTATTACTAGTTTTGGTATTTATCCTTATCCTTTCGAGCGGATGTTCTACGCTTTTCCAAACTACGGGGAAGCAATCTGAGCAAGAAAATGTGAATTCCTCAGAAAAAAAGAGCGATTCCGCTTCTTCCCATAGCGAGACTCCTCCTCAAATCAAAGTACCTACTCGTTTGGAGGATATTGAATTACTAGCCGGACCTGGATCACACAGTGATCAATACGATCTAAACAAAGTACGGGTTGAATTAGACCAATGGTCTAAAGATCTTTCCTCCGCTCAACTGTATTCAAAGCTCCTTCGCTTAGTAGGAGAAGACTACAGAAGGAGCTTTCACTTTTTTCAAAATTACGATACGTCCGTAACAGAATTAGATGCTAGTCCCGACTCCATGAAAAAAATAAAGGTACCCGCGGGACAACAAGTAAACGTCGTCATTCTCCTTGATTCCAGCGGTAGTATGGCGGAAAAGGTAGAGGGCGGAAAAAAGATGGACCTTGCTAAAAAAGCCGTTCACAACTTTATTTCCAATATGCCTCAAGGCGCCAATGTGTCCCTACAACTCTACGGACATAAAGGTTCTAATAACGAAGCAGACAAAAAGGTGTCATGCGCCGGTGTAGAAGAGGTTTACCCGCTTGGAGAATACCAGGAGGACTCCTTTCAAACCGCTCTTGATAAAGCAAAGCCTACCGGGTATACCCCGCTCGCTGGCTCCATGGAATCCGCTAAAAACACACTTTCCTCCCATCTAGGGGGTGCCAATGTACAAAATATTATCTATGTCGTCAGTGACGGAGTAGAAACTTGCGATGGCGATCCTGTAAAAATAGCAGAAGAACTTAACCAATCTGGTATCCAAGCTGTCGTCAATATTCTTGGCTTCGATGTAGATGATAAAGGGCAACAAGCACTACAAAAAGTAGCTGATGCTGGTGGCGGAGAGTATCAAACAGTGGATACAGACGTCGAAATGAAAGAGTACTTCGAGGGTCAATTCCGCCTCCTCTATGACAAATGGGAGAAGTGGGCGGACGATCAATATAATAAAGCGGAGTATTATGCCAGTATCAAATTAGACGAGGTTGAGCAGGAAGCAGATGCCCTACTCGAGCTAATAAATAAAGAGCATTATCAGCTCATGAACGCAGCCGAATATTTAGAAGAAGAACGTGACTTCGATTATAACGTGATCAGTTCCACCAAGAGCAAGCTATATGATCGTGAAAGTCAGATTAAGGGCTGGACATACGATGCCCGTGACTATGTGCAATCTGAAGTAAGAGAGAATCGAGATGAGATTCAAGATTATGTTCGCAATCAACGAGATTCCGAACAAAGGAAACTATCGAACTAAATAAAGGAGGAAGTTGCGATGAAAAAGATATGGCTACTTCTACTCGCTCTTAGCCTACTTCTACTAGGAAGTGGTTGTGGCTTAATGGGGGATAGTGCAAAAGAAGGGAAAGATAAAGGACAGAATGAAGAGAAAACCAAAAATGAAACAAACAACGGCGTAGCAAAAATTAAGTTTGGTGATTATCCGCGTGACGAGAATAATTGGGAAGTATTAAATCAGCGCAAGCACTTTGGTAAGGAAGAAGAGTTCTCTATGTCTGTAAAGTTCGGTAAAAAAATAGACACAACTAGAGTAAAGGTCAAAATTGTAAAACAACCTGATGACCGTTTAATTCAAGAGTGGGTGCAAGATGAGGAAAGTCCTGACAGTACGCAGTGGAAGTGGATGTTTACGGACAGCGGAGACTTTCATGGATTTTATGAACTAGGCGACTATACCATGCAACTATTTCGTGGAGAAGAATTACTGGCTGAAGGTTCCTTTACAATCGTTGACTAAAGCAACTCTTTACATAGGAGGTTCATGATGATCAAGAGAACAAGATTACTTTTCCCATTACTACTAGCTATATTACTTCTTGCGGGCGGATGTTCACTCGGCAGTGATGGAGCAGAGGAGTCTCAAACAGATAAAGCGAAAGTAGTGGAAATCAAGTTTGGCGACTATCCAGAAGATGATAATAACGATGAGGTTATCAATGCACGTACCCACTTCGGCAGAGATGAGACATTTGCTATGTCATATAAGCTTCTTGAAAGTCCTAATACCAAGAAATACACTGTCCGCTGGATCAAACTTCCTGAAAATCGAATTATTGAAGAGATGCATTTCACATCTCAAGATCCATCAGACAAAACCAAGAAATGGGAATTTACAAACCATGACAAATTTAATGGCTTCTACACCAAAAGCGACTATAAAATGCAAGTTTTACGTGGAGAAGACCTACTCGCAGAAGGAACGTTTACCATTATCGATTAGATCAAAAGAAGGGGGAGTCCATTCTATATAGGATAAACTCCCCTACCCGCTGTCTATCACTTGTTTAAACGAGATGATTATCTTATTCAAATATGATAACATTGGGAAAACAATGTTATCATATACAAAATTTTGTTCTACTTATGTGAGAGGACATCATCCGTGAATAACTATAGCAACCTACCTTACCGCACGACTATACTCTTATTTATCATCATCCTGATCTCCTGCTTCATTCCCACAACAACGAGCGCTACTTCTCCTCCAAAAATTAAAGCTTCCGCATACGTTTTGATGGATTACGAAACAGGCACACTTTTACTAGAGGGAAACAGTAATCAAGCCCTACCTCCCGCTAGTATGACCAAAATGATGACGCAATACATCGTGCTAGAGAAAATAAAAGAAGGTCAATTAGCATGGGATGAAGTGGTCACCATCGACCACGACGCAGCACTTCTCAATCGTGGAGGAGCGTCAGGAGTCCATCTGCAAGCGGGGGAACAACGAACAGTCAAAGAGCTTTTTATGGCTATGTCCGTTTTTTCCGCAAATGATGCCGCTTCTTCATTAGCCATTCATGTAGCAGGTGATGAAACCACTTTTGTTAAGTGGATGAATCTAAAAGCACAGGAGTTAGGTCTCACCAAAACTCACTATCGCAATAGTACTGGACTGCCACCAGACTTTTACCGACGCCCTCCTGTTGTTTCTGGTAAACACCAGATGTCTGCCCGTGATGTTGCCCATTTAGCACGTCAACTCATTCATGACTATCCCGAAATCCTTTCCTATTCCGCTATACCAAAAATGCGTTTTCGCCCAGGCGAGGTAAAAGCACTCACACTAAAAAATACAAATTGGATGCTTCAAGGGGCACCATATGAGTACACCGGAGTAGATGGACTTAAAACAGGCTTTACCGCTGAAGCTGGATACTGCTTCACTGGAACGATCAAACATAAAGATCTACGCTTTATTACAGTTGTGATGGGAACAGATACTAACAGGGCTCGTTTTGCACAGACAGCCACATTATTGGATTACGGTCTTAAGGAGTTCCAACTCCATGAGTTTATCCGTAAAGAGCATCCTCTTCCTCACCATCAACAAATCAGTATAAAAGCAGGAGTGGAAGAAGAGGTAACAATCGTACCTAGCAAAACCATCCGCTTACCCGTTCGTAGCACAGAACGAGATCGCTACACCATAAAAGTAGATTATCAAAAAAACCTGTATGCTCCTCTCCCCGCCCAAACTGAAGTAGCAACGGCAACCCTTTATTATGATGGGCAACCTGTACCAAATGTTAGTGAAGTTCCTCTTGTAACCACAGAGAGGTTAGAAAGAGCTGATGCTCTTATCCTATGGAAGCGCTCATTTGAGCAATGGCATGCTCACTACACACCTCCCATCTATCTCTTCCCTCTGATAGGCATAAGCCTTGTGGCTATGATACTGGGACTAATCTATTTCCTCCGCAAGCAAAGGTAAGATCCGTAAGGAATGTGGCCGGTAGTATACGGCTCATTCCTTATTTATTCTCCCGAGGATTCAATTATTTTTTTTAGTTTTCGTTCAAATTCTAGCCGTGGAATTAGGACACTATGACCACAGCCTGTGCACTTCATGCGAATATCCATTCCCATTCGGATCACTTTCCAAGCATTTGTGCCGCAGGGATGACTCTTTTTCATCTCAACAATGTCCCCAAGGGCAAACGATTTACGCTGCATCCCGATTTCCTCCTCTATCGACTCTCTTATGACTCCGTTCTAGCTTCCATCTGTGGGGCAAGTGACTGCAGAGCGGTAAGAATATGCTGACTTACTTTTTCTTGAAGATCTTTTCCTTTGCCCTCTTCTATTTGAATCGGTTCGCCAAATGCAATGCGTACCTTTGCTGGTCTAATCCATGTTTTTCCTCGTGGTAAACAGCGGTCGGTTCCCGAAATATGGACAGGAATAATTGGACTTTTGCTGCGTATTGCCAGATAAGCTGCTCCCTGTTTTAGTTGGCTCAATCCTTCGTCACTTCTTGTTCCCTCTGGAAACATCCCAACTACATTCCCATCTTTCAAGTGTTTAAGTGCTGTCCGAATAGCACCCATATCAGGCTTGCTCCGATCGACTGAAAAGGCATCTAGTTGTTGGAGAAACCACCGGGTTACGGGGTGATCAAATGACTCTTTTTTCGCCATATACTTTATTTGTCGTGGTACTGTCGCTCCAATATAAAAAGGATCCAAATAGCTTACATGGTTACCTACGAGTAGAAATGAGCCTTCTTTGGGAATATGGTGCTTTCCTTCTATATCCACTCGATGATACAAAGCGAGTACAGATAGTATCAATCCTTTGCCGAATCCATATAACACGCGGATTCCCCCTTTCTGTCTCTATTTTACCCATTATCCTATCACCTCTGCTACTCCCATCTGCTTTTTGTTGTAAGAGGATAGAGTAAAATTGTCGATAATAAGAACAGATTTAATACCCCGTATAACGGATAAATCACCTGTACCAAAGTAGAAAAACCCAATTGACTCAGCGGTATCAGCATGATAAAGATGAACATCCCAATCATCCAATGGGGCAATGGTACATACTTTCCTACTCGATGAACGACTCCATGAACATTACTTACTGCCGTGGTATAGATGGCAAGCCACAACACCAAGGAAATCATATACACCCATAATGATGAGTAATCTCGCATCAAAGCAAATAGTGGAATATCATACTGTGGAATTAAACTTTCTACTTGTAAGAGTGATTGATTATAAAGAACTGCCATCAGAGAGAGGCAACATGTACTTATAAAACCAGCTAACCAGATTTCCCCCGAATGCCTAACTTGTGAGCCCATGGTTGATAACACCGCCAAGAGGGATAAAATATTAAATGCCGCGTATGTAATTGCAGAAGGCCACATCGGCATCTTAGAGCTCTCTTCACTAGCCAATGTCGCATCTAGCGGTGGGGATTGCAAAAACTGTACGCATACTACAATGAGTATTACCGTCAATATGGGCATCAACACCGTATTCATCGATATGAGTCCTTTTACATCATAGAGAAGCACGATCATGACTGCAATTCCTAACAAGACGGATCCAAATAAAAATGAGCCGCTAAAGCGTTGAAAAGTGGCACCACTCCCGGCAACCATAACCAGCGTGGAGATCAATAGAAAGACGAGGATAAACAAATCAAAAACCCGTGCTAGTTTTTCTCCCATAACGTGTATGAGCACCTCAGAATAGTTTTTCGTTTGGTAGCGCCAGCTAATATACAATACGATGATACTAACCGCCCAAAATAAGGTCATCGCCAGAAATATACTACTACTACTATCAGTGCCATACGATCCGAAGAATTCCCAAATTTCACGCCCGGAAGCAAACCCTGCTCCTATCGTCGTCCCTATAATTGTCATACTAATCTTCACTGCTGCACCCACGCGAAAATGCATCTCTTCTCCCCCTATTATTCCTCTCATCGTTTATATTTTTCTCCTATAAGGTTTGTCCCTAGATGTATATTTCACAGTAGCTATCCGTATACTGGTAAAAATAAGAGAAGGGGGAGATTGTGCGCATGCAAGACCCACTTTACCCGCCACAGTCACCGTCAACGCAATTTCCTGCTCGTATCGCTTATACAGACCCGTCGGCCCTCCAATATTGTGTGCAGTGGCTTCATTATGCTCATCAACTATATCCTCGTTATTCGGAACTCATCTGTCTTTGTATTGGTACAGATCGCTCGACTGGTGACGCCTTAGGTCCACTTGTTGGCTCTCAACTAAAAAAAATTTCCCCTCCTTCGTTACATATATTTGGGACATTGGACGAGCCTGTTCATGCTGTTAATCTCGAAGAAACAATGATAAAGATTAAAGAGAATCACTCGCGGCCATTCATTATTGCGATCGATGCTTGTCTTGGACAGTTACGTAGTGTAGGTGGAATACAAGTAGGACTGGGTCCACTCAAACCCGGAGCAGGCGTAAATAAAAACCTGCCAGAAGTAGGGCAGGTTCATGTTACAGGTATCGTCAATGTAGCTGGCTTTATGGAATACTTTGTATTGCAAAATACACGCTTAAGTATTGTTATGAAAATGGCTGATATTATCGCCAATGCTATTGCTTTTATGATTCATGATCATGATGTACCCTATCAGAAGCAACCGCCTCATTAAATAGAAATTAACTCATTATAAGATGAGTAATGACTCTTTTACTATCTCTATTTTTTTAGGCTGATGCGGAAGCACCTCCCCATCCGCCTGCGCTTTCTGTTCTCTATCAAAACTAAGCTTCACTTTTTGTCCCTGTAATAAGGAGACAGCGGGGTGATGGACATGGTAACCCAAGAAAACAGCCGGAAAAAAGAGTAGCAGCCCTATGGGCGAAAGAGAGTGTACAATACACAAATCCAAATGCCCATCATCATTTTTAGCACGTGGACATATCTTCATGCCGCCACCAAAATTAGCGCTATTACAGATCGTCGTCATCCATACTCGCTGATAGTGATGTACGCTTTCATCCACCTCTATCGTTACATTGGAAGGTTGATAGCGAAATAACGTTTGCAGTGTAGCAACAACATATACCCACTTCCCAATCCGCTTTTTTAAAGGGGAGTGATTGGCTCTCTCAGTAACCATTCCATCGAAACCAATGCCAATCGAGTTGATCATCGTGCCTTCCTGCCAAGCCGCTGTATCAATCTTTTTCACTTGATGAGATAGCATTCTTTTTAACGCACGAATAGGATCCATAGAGATGTGATTCGTTCTCGCAAAGTCATTACCGGAACCTGAGGGAATTAGACCAAGTGGAATAGCCGATCCTACTAAACATGCGCCTACTTCACTTACCGTTCCATCTCCACCAATCACAATAATCGCTTTCACATCAGGTTTATCTTTCCATTCTATTGTTAACTGTTGCGCATGTCCTGCGTATTGCGTAAACATACCTCGATAAGGTATTTCTTGCTCTTTCAACACATGCTCAATCCAAGTCCATTTTTGTGCTGCTTCTCCCTTGCCCGAGACAGGGTTGATAATAAATAAGTACATGTAACCCCACCTATTATGCTATGTGTATCTCACATAGAGTCTAGTCATCTTCATTCTGTTCTGCTCATCCACTGGTTACGTCCTCATGCCACTTGTTGAATTTGTGTCAAAGCAGAAATAATCTTTTCTATCTCTTCTACTTGGTTAAACGCTCCTAAGCTAATCCGAACTGCTCCACCATCTTCTAATGTCCCTGCTTGTTCATGCGCACGTGGGGCACAGTGAAGACCTGCGCGCACAGCGATATCGAATTGTTGATCCAAGATGAGCGCTATCTCTTGACAGTCCCATCCTTCCACCTGCAGAAGCAGCACTGGCAGTTGCCATGAAGAAGGGGCATACACACGAATGCCTTGCAGCGATCGTAAACCCTCAGCTAACCGTTCTAACAACCCCATTTCATACTGATGAATGGTCTCTAAACCTTGCTCTTGGATATATTGTATACCTGCATACAGACCCGCGATCCCAGGGGTGTTTAATGTTCCACCTTCAAATGCCTGCGGTCGAATGAGTGGAGGATGCATCTTGTCTGAAAGGATACCCGTTCCGCCCTGTATATATGGGGTTAAGGGGCATTCAGGATGAATATATAACCCACCAATTCCTTGTGGTCCCATCAGCCCTTTATGACCAGGAAAAGCGAGCAGATCAATACCCATCGCTTCTACATCTATCGGAAGGTGACCTGCTGTTTGTGCCGCATCGACCGCGTGCCATATTCCGTGTTTACGAGTAAGCTCTCCGATTTGTGCAACCGGCATCACCGTTCCCGTTACATTAGATGCATGGGTCGTTATAACCAGCTTTGTTTCTGATCGGATCGCATCCTGCAACTCTACCAACACGTTTTCTTCTGCACATACTAAGTACGTAACCTCAATCCCAAGTGATTGCTTTAATGATTCCAATGGACGGGCTACAGCATGATGTTCCCATCCTGTCGCGATCACATGATCACCTCTTTGTAATAACCCATGCACTACTTGATTTAATGCCCAAGTGGCACTGGGACAAAAAATCAGATTAGCTGGGTCTGAAATGTGAAAAAAAGAGGCTACAGCTTGTCGCGCTTTATCAACTGCGACGGTTGCTTCGTAAGCGAGACGATATGCACCCCTTCCTGGATTAACTCCATACTCATCCAAACACCTCTTCATAGCCTCTGTTACTGCTGCTGGTTTTGGCCATGAAGTAGCCGCATTATCTACATAAATCATCTCATTCTCCCCCTTATCGTCAGACGGATTTCTCTCCTATCCTTCGAGATAGAGGTGTTTTCTCTTCGTTTTTTGAAAAGGAGAAGCGCATATGTTAGTCTATCATACGCTCTTGTTGTAAGATTTCTATTAAACGCTCTAACTCTCGCGAGGAGAAGAATTCGATTTCGATCTTCCCCTTACGCTTACCATTCTTAATATGAACCGGAGTACTAAAAATTTCTTGTAACATCTCTTCATAGTGTTTCACAGCTGGATCTGTTTTCGGGGGGATTTTCTTTTTCTTAGTCTTCGATGAGTCTTGTAACTGCTGAATCCACTGTTCCAATTGCCGGACACTAGCTCCTTCCTGTATCACCTTCTCACCCAACATCGCTTGTAACGCATCATCTTTCACACCAAGCAGAGCACGAGCATGTCCCATCGATAATGTTCCACGTGAAACATATTCCTGAAGAACCGATGGTAACTGGAGTAAACGCAACACATTGGCCACATGGGGACGACTTTTGCCCACTTTTTTCGCTAAATCCTCTTGCTTCATGGCGAATTGCTTCATCAACTTGTAATATGCCTGGGCCAACTCCATCGGATTTAAGTCATCCCGCTGCACGTTTTCGATCAAAGCGATCTCCATCATCTGTTCATCCGTAAACTCTCGTATGACTACCGGTACACGTTCCCACTTTAACTGTTTGGCAGCACGAAATCGACGCTCCCCTGCAACGATTTCATATCCCCGAATACTTTTGCGAACCACTAAAGGTTGTACAATCCCGTGTTCGCGAATCGAGTCTACCAATTCGTTCATTAAATCGGGATCAAATGTTTTACGTGGCTGATATGGGTTCGGACGTAATTCTGCAACCACGACTTCCTGTAGCTCATCACTTGCATCTGCTTCCACAGCAGGTAATAAAGCACCCAAACCCTTACCCAAGCGTTTATTCCCCATTTTGAATCACTTCCTTCGCTAAATCGAGATAGCACTGAGCCCCTTTGGAACGGCGATCATATGATAAAATAGGTAACCCATGACTTGGGGCTTCACTTAATCGAACATTACGGGGGATCATTGTCTCGTACACTTTTTCTTGAAAATACTTCTTCACCTCTTCCATTACTTGTAATGATAGATTGGTACGACTATCAAACATTGTGAGCAATACGCCTTCGATCTCTAAACCTTTATTCAGGTGCCTCTGTACTAGACGAATCGTATTAAGTAACTGTCCCAGTCCTTCAAGAGCATAAAATTCACACTGAATAGGAATGAACACGGTATGAGCCGCCGTCAGAGCATTAATCGTAATCACCCCAAGCGAAGGTGGACAGTCGATCAATATATAATCATACTGCTCAATTAAGGGTTGTAATGCCTGCTTCAAGCGCTTCTCCCTTGAGATCACCTGTACCAATTCTATTTCCGCTCCAGCTAGTTGAATGGTTGCTGGAACAATATCCAAGTTTTCAACGCAGGTCGGTGTAATCACTTGCTTCATCGGAGTATCATTTACGAGAACATCATAAATGCATGCTGGAACATCCGCCTTATTTACCCCTAGTCCACTCGTTGTATTTCCTTGTGGATCGATATCTACCAATAACGTTCTCTTCCCTAATGTTGCAATACTAGCTCCTAAATTAATGGAAGTGGTTGTTTTGTAGGGTAGGAACATAGCGCCTTATCTCTTACGACAGGTCTCTATGCCCCCCCTCCGAACCGAACGTACACCTTTCAATGTATTCGGCTCTCCAGCTGTTCCTGAGTCTAAATAGGCATTCACCAAGCGATCCGTTTGCGAGCGACTGAGTCGGGCGGGAGATACAAAGGCTGGTCGTAATACACCACTACCTTAGATGAATGGGGTTCTTTCCAGCCCACTCTCAACTTCATCCCTGTCCCTGCCCGATTTTGTACGGGGATGCCGTACTTCTTCACAATCTGCTTTACACTTCGGTTCTCTTTACGAGCCATCGTTTTAAGTAGGCTTTGATAGTGAACATATTGAAACTCGCGCAACCTTTTATTCGCATTGGTAGCCATGTAATAACTCTGATGTAACTCAGCCATTTCCCGATTATATAGCGTAATCATTTGTGGAATCGACAGGTGAAGTCGTGACGAATGATGCGTCGGTTTTCCGTGACGACGAAAGGGTCGCAATGCTTCTTTGATAATATCCCCAGGCAGACGTAGTTTTAAGTGACGAGTCGGATAGGGCAAGTGAGACAGATGCTCACCCAGCTCCCGCTCGCAAGTCACGTCATATTGTAGAAAGCGCACAGGCTGATCCACAAGGTGATGCAATCGGCACAGTTGCGTTGGAATAGAGCGTTGCCAGGCTCTCTTCATGCAACATTCAAGCTCTTCTATCCTATGGAGTGCCTCTGATCGCTGGCCCTCAATAAATAAAATCCATTCGGCTCCATACCGTACATAGGTATCATGGTTTGCGTTGCTTGCTAATCTACCTTCCCACTCTTGCATCACCATGTTGATCAACGCTACCTGCAAACCCTTTGTCGTTTGCAATATACCTGCTCTCAGAATTCGACGAAGTACCTCTATAAAGCGGCCATCACGTATGCGCTGGGCGAGCAGCTGCAGAAAATACGAAGAAGGTAGTGATGATAATATGGAGGTAACATCACCCGATAGTGCCCATACCGCCCCGTTATAATGCTTTGTCAACGCCTGTACAGCTTCCAATCTACTTATAGGTAAAATGATACGAGCTTGCCTCGACTCATATGAAGAAGTGAGAGCGGTTATGATCATACGAACCACCTCTTGCATCACTTCATCCCATACAGTTGGCGTCGCCGTTGTAGATGGTTGATATCCTTCCCTTTTCATCACTTCGATCCACTCTGTCACTACTCTATCTTCCAATTCTGTATGAGACCCATACAGGTTGCGATACGCTTGCGCATAGAAATCGGGATTATAAAAATAGCGATAACATCGCTCACTCGCAAATTGATGCTTTGAATGCGCCTTTTGACTCAGTATCGATAAGACCACATTGGCTCTCTGCATTTCGCATCCCTCCGCCCCTTATCGTTTGAACAACCTGCCCCTCTTCGCCCTGTAATAGGTTTTCCCTATCTCTGACTACTATAGAGGCTCCGTAACCTTAGCAAAAAAATTTCTCTTTTGCCTTAGGTCATCTCCGTTTAGATTTATGAACACCTCTTGCAATAACGTAGGCCACCTGTTCGTCTCTTTCACGTATCTTTTGATACGCTGGGAAAGGAGCGAGAGGGTTACAGTCAGTTGGAAAAGGACTGAACCTCCCTTTCCATGTGCAAGAAATCGAGGTTTACACATCCTAGTGGTTGAGGCAAAGAAACTAGGTTTCAAGCAGTATAGCCTTAGCCGTATTATTGCGTGTGGTTTTGCACAACACGTCCTCTCCTCGTTAGAGTCACGTTTGCGCTTTTCTAGCATGCTATGTTCCTCATTCGTGTTTCCACTCTGAGTTAGCTAGATAACCATGGAATCCTCTCGCATTCCAGCCTGTTTACAGGCATTGTTCATAATCCCTTACGGACGCACTCCAACACCACCTTTTTGGTTTGCAATTGCAATCACTTTACCCATGGTTACGCTCCACCTTTAGTTTCATTTTTTCTTTTACCTTGCTTCGGGATACGTATCACCACTTCATAATGATCAGTATGATCCTCTTCTACCGTATCAACTTGCATCCCCGTCTGTTTTACCATATCAATCGACTGTAAAATGGTATTGATCGCAATACGAACATCTTTTGATACCGCTTTCCGTCTTGATTTCCGTTTGCGGGTCTCTTTTGACAGCATTTGCTCCACACGTTGTTCCGTTTGTTTTACATTCCATTCTTTATCCAATACCTCTTGCAGAACTTGAAGCTGCACTTCCTCAGATGGTAGAGGCAATAGAGCGCGTGCATGCCGTTCCGTAATCATCCGTTTTAATAAACAGTGTTGTACACCTTCTGGTAACTGGAGCAGACGAACTTTATTAGCAATCGTCGATTGTCCTTTACCCAGTTGTTTTGCCAATCCCTCTTGTGTTAAATCTTGCAATTTCATCAAACGTTGATAGGCATGTGCCTCTTCAATCACCGTTAATCCTTCTCTTTGCAGATTTTCGATCAAGGCGATCGCCGCCGCTTGTCCATCATCAAATTGACGAATGACGGCAGGGATATGGTCCATCTTCAATTTCTGCACGGCCCGTAAACGACGTTCTCCTGCTACCACTTCATAGCCAGCGCCATTTTTTCTCACCACAATGGGCTGAATAACGCCATGTTTCTGAATCGTTTCACACAACTCTTCTATCCGGTCTTCATCAAATATCGTCCGCGGTTGATAAGGACTAGGAATAATCTCATGAACTGAAATCTCACGCAGCTCATCGATCTCATCCTTTCCTTCCTTGCCAAACCACCGTGAAAACGGCTCTTTCATGCATAACAGCGCCCTTGCCCAAACCTATTCGGGCACCTGAACGCCTCTCCCCTCCTTTGACGAAATTATCTACTCTATCGCTATTGTATATGATCTCTGCTCGCAATTGAATGGGATAACATTATTTTTTACAGATGTTCCACGTGGAACATGAAGCATATCCATAACACCCTTCATTTGAGCACGTTGAAACTTGCCTGACTCAAACCACACTATTATGGAAACCGGTAGAGAAACTACATTGTCTAAATCATCATTATTTATCATAGCCAAGGTGCTGTCTATAAACAGGAAATGAGTATCGTCACAGCGAATCATTTATGGTAAGAGGAGTCTCGCACTTATCTCTCCACACAACTACCTCATTCTTCTACAAGCGATCTACAATCCTCTAACTTTTATCCCACTTGATCGCTAACCGTATTTTATAATTATGCATTCATTCCCACAAAACACATTCTATTTATAAAATAAATACATCAAAGATAGATAATGTAGATATAAGTAGTTATTAACAAACAAAGAAATTACTATTTAAAAGATCCTCATATATTTTTATTGAAAAATTATACTAGTCCATTTCTGTTGACCTGCTTCTCCTTCACTTGGTAAAATCACTATTATAATCACAGGAAAACTTGACCACCTCAGTCTTTCAATCCATAATTCTGGTGATATAGAAGAGCTAGATGTGAGAGTAAAATATCAAATTTGTAAAAATTTCGTTCATTATCCGGTGCCTGTCTGCAAGTTTACACTGTTATATCTATAATGATCAGTCCCGTATAAGTTCTCGCACTAACCTTGCTTCACCAGCACACTAAATTTAAAGGAGAGAATAATAATGAGCACACCCGTTTATATTGGAAATGACCAAGGATACTACGGAACCAAAGTTGTTTGTCGCAATGGAGAAAAGTTTTATAAGATGTTCATTCGTAATATGGTTGTTCCAAACCGGGTAGGGGAAATCACCTATAATAATGATCCCCACAACATCATGTATCGTGAGGATGAAGGAGATCGTGAATGGTTTGTAGGGAAATTAGCAATAGAGCAATCAGGCGATGACGAACTGTTCGATTCCCATGAGCGCCGTTTATTTAGTCCCACCTGGTTCCGAGAAAACGAATATCAGATCATGTTCCGTGTTAGTACAGCGCTCATGCTGCAACACGATGATGAAGAACCCATCGTATCTGTCGCTTTACCTACCGATAGCTATATCGACTACAAAGACGAACTAAAGCGCCGTTTGATCGGCAAACACTCCTTTGAAATGAAACAAGGAAATCTTCCTTATCGGCGCGTAGAATTTGAAATCAAACCGGAAAACCTTTATGTGATCAGTCAACCGATGGCAACACTCTTCCAAATCGCTCTTGACCGCGAAGGTCAATTGCTTAATGAGGATCTTTTTATCCGCAAAGTAAGCATTAACGATCTTGGCTTTGGTACTTCAGATGTAGAAACCCTTCACGGTGAAACGATTATCAAGCGTCAAAGCTTTACTTCGCGCTTTGCCATGCTTAATGTATATAATCTATTATCGAAACGATTAAATGAATATACACGTGAGCTCGATCCAGAAGGACAAGGTAAAGAATATCCGATCTGGAGCTTAAATCGGGTGGTACAAGCAAAAGAGATCAGCTTTAAGGGCAGAGTGTATAATGTCTCCGAAATCGTAGAAGAATGTATCAACGAAATTGGTCACTCTCTTGTTGACGAAGTGTGGAACCGACTTGATTATGGCGATGATATCACCTACATCATCTTAACAGGCGGATCATCCATTCCCTTTAAGCCTTTCTACCATGACCGCTTCAAAGATAAATTAATCTTTGCAGAGGATTATGGAATTGATGCTCAATTTGCCAATGCGTTTGGGTTATGCAAATTTACTCAATCGAAATACAAATCGGCTATCCCATCACCAAACCATCAAGAAGTGGCCGCTTCAATTCAACAAGAGTTTCAAGCTCCTACTTCACGTACCAATGGGAAATCATCCAACAATAAAAAACGGGATAAATAGGAAACTAAAAGAGAACATTGCACGTTTAGCTTGTATGGACTTCACGTTGCGTTTTGTATAAATACGGTACCGTAGAAAAGATCCTAATAGAAGGAGGGAAATAGCCGTGAAACTTCAACCTGAGACATTTGATATGATTCTTATCAGCCCTAATCAGGAAGAGGGTACTCAGCTAGCAACGGAGCAGGTACACAATGGAAAGAGTGTGCTTATGCTTAATATTCGTCCGGAAGAAGTGGCTTCCCTCATTCATTCTGGTAAAGATTTGTCTCATCACGCTTTTTTTCCAGATGAAAATGATAGCCTCCCTACTTACGAACGTACCAGACTGCAACTTACTTTGCCTGACGAGAGTACGAGTGCTAATAGTGTCCAAGCCTTATATACCATTACAGCGCTTACAGAAAAAGCTCCTCTGCTGCTTTCATTGGAAGAACCTGATCACTCTCACCCGCATTTAGAACGTGAACTTCATATGCGCTCCCGCATGTTAAAACGAAATTTGCGTCCGCGGATCAAACGAGTAGAGGAAACCGTTGAGGTGGAACAAGATAATACACCTTCTTTCCGCAAACGCGAAATGGAGTTGCGTAAAAAACTAACACGCAGTCAAACAAGAAAACCACCCGCTCGCTTAAAAAATCACGATCCACTCGAGCAGTTTAAACATAAGTCAAAGGAAGAGCCTTCTTCCCATGCAGAAGAGCTACAGCACACAAACTCCTTACGTCACCGTCAGCATTCTTCTGTTATTCATATGGATGAAAAGCGATCACATCGCAGGCAGCATGAGGAGTCCCCTCCTGTCTCCCCAACATCACCTACCCCACTATCAGAATCTATCCTTCCTAAGAGGGAAGGACAGCGTGGAAAAGTGGTGTGGGAAGAGGGTAGAAGCGAGGCGGAGAACAAATCTGCAAAAAAGGCAAGACGGTCAAAGGAGAATCCTCCCCCTATCCAAAGAGAACCCAGACAAGAGAGTATCAGGAAGCCTCCACCGCTAAAAAAAGCGCAAGAGAGCTCTCTTAAACGGGATTCGATCGAAGTTGAAGATCCATTCGGGTACAACGCACACGAAGATTATAGTGATCCCTTTGACCGCGAATCTTCTATGAGTCAAGAAAAACGGAAAGTTGCCTTACGTGGACTGCACAGTCTGATCAATAATTTGGGTTAATCTCAAACAAAAAATAGAAACGATGGAGCTAATTACTCCATCGTTTCTATTTACAACGGCTGTTTTGCTGGAATACCTGGACGGCGAGGATATTTTCTCGGCGTCGTCCTTTTTTTATCCACAATCACAAAGTATCGTAAACCTTGATCCTGCGGAAGCGATAATGACACTAATTCCGGTTTTCCCCCGCCTAACTTTTCCACAGCCTCTGTGGATGACTGTAGCTCTTCCTCCCCTTTAGGGCCTTTTAATGCCACAAACTTTCCTCCCGGTCTTACAAAAGGAAGACAATACTCAGCAAGCACATTTAGCTTGGCGACTGCCCGTGCAGTAGCTACATCAAATTGTGAACGCAAGTGAGGGGCACGCCCTAAGTCTTCCGCACGTCCATGAACACATTCCACCTGCTCTAAACCCAATTCATCCACCACGGTTTGCAGAAAACCAATCCGCTTGTTTAGTGAATCCACCAGACATAAGCGGAGATGGGGGAAAGCAATTTTGAGCGGAATCCCTGGAAAGCCCGCGCCTGTACCTATATCGATCAATGAAGTCAAAGAAGGGAGGGACACAACGTTAGCCAGTGCTAGCGAATCATAAAAATGCTTCAGATATACTTCAGCTTCTTCTGTGATAGCAGTTAAATTAAAGTGCTTATTCGTTTCTACCAGTAGTTGATAATAGAGATGAAATTGTTGAAGTTGTTCTTCCGTCAGAGTGAGTCCGAGTGCTGACGAGGTCGACTCCGCTAACCAGTGTTGATGCTCTGCCATCGACCGCCCTCCTCTCAATTTTTCGCAAATGATTTTCCACCTTGTTCGATGTGAACCAAGAGAATCGAGATATCAGCAGGGTTTACACCTGAAATACGCGCCGCCTGTCCAAAAGATAATGGACGTACCTGCTCCAACTTTTCGCGTGCTTCAGAGGAGATACCATGGATATTGTGATAATCAACCCATGCGGGAATGCGCTTTTCTTCCATCCTTTTCATTTTCTCCACTTGTTGTAGCGATTTCTTTATATAGCCCTCATACTTTAATTGAATCTCCACTTGCTCAGCTACCTCTGCGTCCATCTTTTCTGGAGCTGGAGACAAAGTAGCAATATTTTCATAGTGTAACTCCGGTCGCCGTAAGAGATTGGCTAGTTCAGTCGCTTGCGAAATCGGACTGGAGCCTCGATCTTCTAGTAATCGGTTCACTTCCGTACTCGGTTTGATAATTGTACGCCGTAAGCGCTCGATCTCCATCTCTACCTGGGCACGCTTTTTAGTAAACCTCTGATGACGTGCTTGTGGAATCAAACCTATCTCATATCCAATATCCGTTAGTCTCATATCTGCATTATCGTGGCGTAACAAGAGTCGATATTCTGCTCTCGAGGTAAGAAGACGATATGGTTCATTCGTTCCCTTCGTAACCAAATCGTCGATCATTACCCCAATATACCCTTGTGAACGATCTAAGATAACTGGATCTTTCCCTTGTACTTTCCGGACGGCATTAATCCCTGCCATTAAGCCTTGACCAGCAGCTTCTTCGTATCCAGAGGTACCATTGATTTGTCCAGCAGTAAATAAGTTGGGTAGATGTTTTGTCTCTAAGCTCGGCCATAACTGCGTTGGTACAACCGCATCGTACTCAATCGCATAACCAGTACGCATCATTTGTACCTCTTCCATTCCTTTCATAGACCGAAGCATCATCAACTGCACATCTTCTGGCAAACTTGTCGACAATCCTTGTACATAAATTTCATCCGTATTTCTACCCTCAGGCTCCAAGAAGACCTGGTGGCGATTTTTATCGGCAAAACGAACAATTTTATCTTCAATAGATGGACAGTAACGCGGTCCTGTTCCCTCGATTACCCCTGAATACATAGGGGCACGATGGAGATTGGCCTGAATGGTTTCATGGGTTTGTTCATTGGTATAGGTAAGCCAACACGGAAGTTGATCTGTAATATATTCCGTCGTTTCATAGGAAAAAGCGCGTGGCACCTCATCACCCGGTTGAATTTCCATCTCACTCGTATCTATAGTATGTGCATGTACACGCGGCGGAGTTCCTGTTTTAAAACGAACCAAGTCAAAGCCGAGAGTTTCCAGATGCTCAGATAAACGGATCGAAGGCTGTTGGTTATTAGGCCCGCTTTCATATGCCAAGTCCCCAATAATCACCTTGCCTCGCAAATAGGTGCCCGTCGTTAAGATGACCGCTTTCGACTCATAGCGAGTACCTGTGCGTGTCACTACTCCACGGCACTCTCCGTTTTCCACAATCAACTCTTCCACCATGTTTTGTTGCATGATGACATTAGGCTCTTGTTCCAAAGCGCGTTTCATCTCTTGTTGATATAACACTTTATCCGCCTGCGCTCGCAGTGCATATACAGCAGGTCCTTTTCCAGTATTTAGCATCCGCATCTGGATATGAGTTTTATCAATCGTACGGGCCATCTGTCCGCCTAACGCATCTATTTCACGCACAACATGTCCTTTAGCAGGTCCACCCACAGAAGGATTACACGGCATAAAAGCAATCATGTCTAAACTCAGAGTGAGCAATAGTGTAGAAGAACCCATACGGGCGGAAGCCAAGGCAGCCTCACAACCTGCATGACCCGCACCAATTACAATCACATCGTATTTTGTTTCCATCTTACTTCCTCCTCTCACTTCCCTAGACAAAATTGGGAAAAGATTTGATCGATCAAATCCTCTGATACAGCCTCACCAATGATTTCACCTAAAGACTGCCATGCATCTTTTAGGTCAATCTCCACCATATCTAAGGGGACTTGTAACGAGATGCCCTCCAATGCTTCATTCAATTGCTTATCTGCTTGCTCCAATAAATGAATATGACGTGTATTGCTCACATCAGCCAAATCAGGCGCATCCACACTTCCTTGGAAAAAGAGCAATGCGATCGCTTCTTCCAACTGGTCAATCCCCTGTTCCGCTTTAAGAGAAGTAGTGATAAGGGGAGTATCACCTATCAATTTTTGCACCTCAGTCAAGTTTAATACGGGTGAAAGATCAGCTTTATTAACAATCACTATCGCTGTACGATCATCGATCTGGCGTAAGAGCTGGCGATCTTCTTCTGCCAACGGTTCTGCCATATTTAACACAAGCAGCATCAGATCTGCCTCTGCCAATGCCTTATGAGAGCGCTCTACTCCAATTCGCTCCACCACGTCCTCAGTATCACGTATTCCAGCTGTATCAACTAGACGTAGCGGGATCCCTCGAATATTTACATACTCCTCAATCACATCGCGCGTCGTACCTGGAATATCTGTTACTATCGCTTTATTTTCATGAATTAAAGCATTTAGTAATGAGGATTTTCCTACATTGGGCCTACCGACAATCGCAGTAGAAATTCCTTCACGCAATATTTTTCCTTGACGTGCACTCGTAAGTAAGCTTTTTACCTCCCGCTGCACTTCTTGTAGGTTTTGTTGCAAAAGCTGACTTGTCATCTCCTCAGCATCATATTCGGGATAATCTACATTCACTGCTAGGTGAGCAAGTGTCTCTACAATTTTGTTGCGCAACTGTTGAATCTTTTGCGATAATCGTCCTTCCGCTTGCCGCAGAGCTACACGTGCCGCACGATCTGTTTTTGAGCGAATCAGATCAATAACTGCTTCTGCTTGGGATAAGTCGATACGTCCATTAAGAAAAGCACGTTTGGTAAATTCACCTGGTTCCGCTAAACGAATCCCAGCAGCTAATAAAGCCTCCAGTGTTTTTTGTGTGGGAATCGTTCCTCCATGACAACTTACCTCCACTACATCCTCTCGTGTAAAAGTACGTGGAGCCCGCATCACAGTTACCAACACTTCATCGATCCGCTCTCCTCGCTCCGGATGATGTATATAACCATAATGAACGGTATGCGTCTTGCTTTCAGCCAGCGGAGTCCGTCCGCGGAAGACACGATCGGCAAACGGTATCGCTTCTGGTCCACTAATCCGAATCACCGCGATCCCTGCTTCACCCATCGCTGTTGCCACTGCTACAATCGTATCTTGTTCCATACCGTCACCTCCATCCACGTTCGATCTCGATCGCTTTATTTTATCATAAACCCTTATATAAACGAAAAACTCCCCTAAGGAGAGTTTTTTCATCCATTCTTTTCACTTTCAATCTCTCTGGTTCTTTACTGAGCAGCTATTATTTCGCTGGTGCCTCGCTTTTCTTTGCCTTAAACTTGTCCCCCAAGATTGCATATTGAACCATGGTAAACAGGTTACTAATCACCCAGTACACGGAAAGGGCAGATGGGAAATTGAAAGCGAGAACAAAAATCATAATTGGCATGATCCACAAAAAGAGACGTGTCTGTGGATTATCTCCCATTCCCATAACAATCGACTGTAAGAACGTTGTCACCGCTGCAAGCAAAGGGAAGATATAATAAGGATCTGCGCTTCCTAACTCCAACCAAAGAAAATTGGCTTCAAAAATATGCTCGTTCCGCATGATAGCCTGATAGAAAGCAATTAAAATCGGCATTTGCACCAAGAGAGGCAAACACCCTGCCATTGGGTTTACATTATGTTTTTGGAACAACTTCATCGTTTCTTGCTGCATTTTCTGTTGATCATTCTTATACTTCTCTCTTAGCTTCTGCATCTCAGGCTGGATTTTTTGCATCGCCTTTGAACTCTTCATCTGTTTCAACGTCAGTGGTAAGAGGAAGAAACGAATAATAATGGTTAACACAATAATAGAGTAACCATAATTGCCTAGAAACTCTTTAAACCAATCGAGCGCGTCAGAAAGAGGGGCAACAAAATACTTGTCCCAAAAACTATTATCAGCATCGATTGGGCTTACAGTCCCAGGACTACATCCGGTAACCATCAGCACGCCCACAATGAGCATGAGGATTACGATTAAGCGTCGACGGTGCACAAGAAGACGCCTCCTTTTTATTTCAAACATCAAATCTATTTACTACATAAAAGATTAAGGGACTGGATCATGCCCACCTGGATGAAAGGGATGACACTTTAAGATGCGCTTCACCGTCAACCATCCCCCATGGAGAAATCCGTAACGCGTGATCGCATCGATTCCGTATTGCGAACAGGTAGGATAAAAACGACAGGTAGGAGGGGTTAAAGGAGAAAGGAAGGTGCGATAAAAATGTATGAGCAGGAGAGAGAGTCGCTTCATAAGATAGAATTCTCCTTCTTCGACCACATCCCAGCTTTACGGAAAACATGACGCAAGCTTGCTTGAACCTCTTTATAGTCCATAGAAGCAGCGGGATTACGAGCAATAATAACGATATCAGTATTCTTGGGCAAATCAGGTGCCCAATCCCGCACAACCTCTTTTACCAAGCGCTTAATGCGATTACGCGTCACTGCATTTCCCACTTTGCGGCTTACGGAAATCCCAACACGAATGGTTCCTACTTCACTCCGCTTCGCCCGATATACCACAAACTGACGATTGGCAACAGATGACCCCGTACGGAATACCTTGCGAAAGTCATTGCGCCTTTTTAAACGATACTCCGTTTGCACCTGTTACTGCCCCCTTCCAGCCACACCTTGATCCCTTCCAGTATAGGACAATCAACACTCTTTTTAAACGGGCCATTTTTTCTTCTCAATAGGAAAAAAAGGCCACCTGAAACAGTGTGGCCTTATCTTATGCAGACAATACTTTTCTGCCTTTACGACGACGGTTGCTGAGGACTTTGCGACCATTTTTGGTGCTCATCCGCTTGCGGAAACCGTGTACGTTTTTGCGCTTACGATTACTCGGTTGGAATGTACGTTTCATTTCGCGGTACCTGGCCTCTCCATTGTGGAACGGTGCCAGGGTTCCTCCTTTCTATCCCGACAAACTTCTGCCTTTAACAATTAGACTACAGACCATTATATCGACCCTAAAAAGGGATTGTCAAGGAAGCTTGATTTCCAACTTATCCACATGTGGAAAAAACCCGGTTTTTACTCATCCACATCCTATTCAGATGTTATCCACATATTATCCCCCTGTGGATTCTTTCATCCACACCCATGTGAACTGTGGATAAGTCTATGCGTTCCCATTGTCAACAGCACGAGAATCTGATATCCTATTGATGCTTTTCCATGTGAATAACTGGTGAGGCAGGTTAGACTTATCCACAGCTTGTGGATAAGTCTAACCTGGCTTATGCACAGCTGTGTACGGGTTTTTTCCTTATTGGTTGTGGATACTGTGGATAACTTCTTTACTATCCGAGAAACTGTACTCTAGTCCGTCTACATTCTGTGGATGAAAAAGAGGATAAATAAATGATTATCTTGAAGGGGGGTTTGAAATGAACATGCATTACCAAGAATTGTGGTCCCAAGTATTAAAACGGATCCAAAAAAAGCTGAGTAAACCTAGTTACGAAACATGGGTAAAAGCTACTGAAGCGATTGAATATCGCGATCAAACCCTAACAATCGCCGCACCAAATGATTTTGTGCGCAACTGGCTCAGCAATAACTATGCGGATCTTTTTCGTGAAACGTTACAAGAAGCGACCGGTTCGGTCATCGGTGTTCATTTTATTACCATGACGCAGGCAGAAGAAGAAGAGGTAGTTGAAGCCCCTAAGCCCCCGTCCCCCCCAGTCCATAAAGAGGAAGAGCAAGTTTCAAGTTTGCTCAATGAACGCTATACCTTTGATACATTTGTAATCGGGTCTGGCAACCGCTTTGCCCATGCTGCATCGCTAGCTGTAGCGGAATCTCCAGCCAAAGCATATAATCCTTTCTTTATATATGGCGGCGTAGGACTGGGAAAAACGCACTTAATGCATGCGATCGGACATTATGTAGAGCAGCACACACCTAGCTCACGGGTGGTCTACTTGTCATCTGAAAAATTTACAAATGAATTTATTAACTCGATTCGAGATAATAAAACGGTCGACTTTCGCAATAAATATCGCAATGTGGATATCTTATTGATCGACGACATTCAGTTCTTAGCAGGAAAAGAACAAACACAAGAGGAATTTTTCCATACTTTTAACGCCTTACATGAAGAGCGCAAACAGATCATCATATCAAGCGACCGACCGCCTAAGGAGATTCCTACCTTGGAGGATCGGCTACGCTCCCGCTTTGAGTGGGGCTTAATCACAGATATTCAACCACCTGATTTGGAAACCCGGATCGCTATTCTGCGCAAAAAAGCAATTGCTGATAATTTGGATACCCCAAGTGATGTGATGGCTTACATCGCCACCCGTATCGATACCAATATTCGCGAACTTGAAGGAGCTCTCATTCGAGTAGTCGCTTATTCCGCTCTTATGAATCAACCGATTTCAACCGATTTAGCCCGTGAAGCACTAAAAGATATTGTGGCTGACTCAGGGCCTAAACAAATCGGCATTCTCGATATCCAACGTGCAGTATGCCATACCTTTAAGCTACGCATTGAGGATTTAAAATCAAAAAAGCGAACCAAAAGTGTCGCCTATCCTCGACAGATTGCGATGTACCTATCGCGAGAAATGACAGGACACTCTCTACCCAAGATTGGCCATGAGTTTGGGGGACGTGATCATACAACTGTGATTCATGCACATGAAAAAATATCCAAACGACAGAAAGAAGACCGTGAACTTCAACAAACTATCCAAGATATAAAAAAGCAACTCACCGGTTAATCCCCAGCAGTTGTGGATGGTGTGGATAAGGTATACCCACTTATGCACACCTTTGTCCACATCACTTTCCTCCTATATAATCAGCGTTCGACACATTTATACACATATCCACAGTCCCTATTACTATGACGACGAAAAAGATTAAAGTAATAATATATGAGAGCCGTTTTGCATATATGCTTATTCATTCTAATTTTTTTTACTCCCCATCTCCCCCTACATATGATTTAACTTTCACCAATCCACGCTAGAAAAATACGAGCGTACACGGTATGCTAGGATTATTCGTCAATCTTATTTATTTTTCTCACTTTCACATCCATTCAATTTAACTTTTACTTACCTGTGGACAAATAAAAAACATAGATCTTTTTCTCCACAAGTGATAGAATAATTTTTCGTCAATAAGGGAGGATCTCGATGAAATTTCGTATAGCACGGTCAACCTTCATGGAAGCCGTTTCTCAAGTATCAAAAGCTGTTTCGCAAAAAACAACCATCCCCATTTTGACAGGGATTAAAATTACCGCTGATGAAAGCGGCCTTACTTTAACTGGAAGTAATTCGGATCTAACCATCCAAGTATTTATCAAAAAAAGAAAAGATGATAAAGAACAGGTACTTGTGGATAAAATAGGTAATGTGGTATTGCCGGGGAAAATATTTGGCGATATTATACGAAAGCTACCTGGAGAAGAAGTTGAGGTGGAAGTAGGAGAGCGCTTCCTTACCTCGATCAGATCCCAACAATCTCAATTTCAACTAAAGGGTCTAGATGCGGACGAATATCCTCATCTACCAGAACTACATGATGATCAAATGTTTAGCTTCCCAGCTGATCTCCTCAAAACGATGATTCGACAAACAGGTTTTGCTGCGGCAACCTCAGAAGCACGTGGAATTTTAACCGGCGTTTTGTGGCAGTTGAGCGAGGGAAACCTTACCTTTGTCGCAACGGATAGCCATCGCCTGTCTAAACGAAATGCTCAAGTGGAGTCACCAGCAGAGCTTACTTTATCCAATGTCGTTGTTCCGGGTAAAAGCATGACCGAATTGGCTAAAATCTTAGCTGATCAAGAAGGTTGGGTGGATGTGATTGTTTCAGAGAATCAAATCTTACTTAAAGCTGGGACCATCTTATTCTTTTCTCGTCTGTTAGAAGGTAACTATCCTGATACCAACCGAGTGATTCCTAGTGGTGGAAAAACAGAAGTTACTGCTGCTACCAAAGAGCTATTACATTCTGTTGAACGGGCGGCACTTATCAGCCGTGATGGGCGCGATAATGTGATAAAATGGACGATAAAAGAGAATGGGTCTATTCAAGTTCAATCAGACGATAAAGAGATTGGAAGCGTTTCGGAGGAAGTTCCGGCTACGGTGACAGGGGAAGAGATGACGATTGCCTTTAACGCTTACTATATGATGGAATCACTGCGAACGATCGAAAGTGATTCGATTCGTATATTATGTACAGGGATGATGACACCATTTTTAATCCAACCCGCAGATCGTGATGATGCGCTTCATCTGATCGTTCCCATTCGTACCCGGTAACATAAATTATATAGAGCAGAAAGTAGATCTGTTTTTAAGTAGAGGAGGAGACGTGTGCAAACGGTAACCATATCCATTTCAACCCCGTATATCACGCTGGGTCAGTTATTAAAACGAGCGGATGTGATTGCATCAGGGGGAGAAGCCAAACCCTTTTTAGCGGAGTACGCGGTGTGGATAAATGGAGAACAAGATCAACGTCGTGGTCGAAAAATTGTCCCGCGAGATAAAGTGGAAGTGGAAGAGTTTGGTGTGATTCACGTTATCCACAACGAGTGATGGGAGGGGAAGGTTTGCACGTCAAGGAACTGGAACTGGTCCACTATCGCAATCTCCCCTATTTAAAATTGGATAACTTTGCGGATCTGCACCTGTTTATCGGTGAGAATGCGCAAGGGAAGACCAATATTTTAGAGTCGTTATATCTGTTAGCACTGGGAAAATCACACCGTACACGTTCACATAAAGAATTGATTCAGTGGGAACAACCTTTTGCCAAGATTTCGTCCCGGATTGTACAACAGGATTATATACAACGACTAGAGGTTCAGTTTAATGCTAAGGGAAAAAAAGTAATCAAGAACGGGATCGAACAGAAGCGGATGAGCGACTACATCGGCACCTTGACCGCGGTTATGTTTGCCCCAGAAGATTTAGCGATTGTAAAAGGGAGTCCGCAGGTACGCCGTCGTTTTCTCGATATGGAGTTAGGACAGATTAGTCCTAGTTATGTTTACGATCTGACGCAGTATAACAAAGTGATTATACAACGTAATAGTTTGCTGAAAGAGTTAGCATTTAAGGGTAAGACAGAGACAACACTCTTAGATGTTTTGGATCAACAAATGGCGGAATTAGCTGTGCGCTTGTGGAAAAAGCGCTATCTTTTTGTGGATAAATTAGCGAGCTGGGCAGAGGAGATTCATTATTTAATCACGCAGGGGAAAGAGCAGCTTGAAATAGTGTATCAACCCTCATTTCTTCTCAAAGCAGAAGAGCCATCTTCATGGTATGATAAAGTGATGGCTGAATTGAACCGTGTACGAGCGCATGAAGTGAGAAAAGGGAGCACTTCCTTTGGACCCCATCGTGATGACTTGTGTCTGTTTTCCAATGGGACAAATTTACATCACTATGGATCACAAGGGCAGCAACGAACAGCCGCTCTCTCACTCAAATTGGCAGAATTAGAGTTAATTCATGAACAGACGGGCTCATATCCCATTCTTTTATTGGATGATGTATTATCAGAGTTGGATGATTTACGAAGGACGCATTTGCTCGAGGCTATTCGCGGGAAAGTGCAAACCTTCGTCACAAGTACGTCTACAGAAGGAATTGACAGGGAGACCCTCGCGCACGCCCAGATTTATCAGGTGGTGCAAGGGAAAGTCTCCCTGTTCTCCAGTTAATAGGCTAGCATCGAGAAAGTAGGTGAAACGACGAATGTCAGAACAGGATCGTCAATTATACGATGAGTCACAGATTCAGGTGTTGGAAGGATTAGAAGCTGTCCGCAAGCGCCCAGGTATGTATATTGGCTCTACAAGTAGTCGCGGACTTCATCACTTAGTGTGGGAAGTTGTGGATAACAGTATAGATGAGGCATTGGCTGGACGATGTGATGTCATAGACGTCACGATTCACGAAGATAACTCTGTTACCGTCGTGGACAACGGAAGTGGTATTCCCGTGGGCATTCATTCCAAATTGGGGCGACCTGCAGTAGAAGTAGTTATGACAGTGCTCCATGCTGGTGGTAAATTTGGTGGGGAAGGGTATACCTTCTCTGGCGGATTACACGGGGTAGGGGTTTCAGTTGTAAATGCCCTTTCGGAGTGGGTGGAAGTAACGGTTCGACGAGAAGGACAAATTCACTTTCAACGCTATGAACGCGGTGTTCCACAAGCAGATTTGAAAGTGATCGGTAAAACAGAAGAGACAGGAACCGCTATCCACTTTAAACCAGATCCAACGGTGTTTACAGAGACGACAGAGTATGATTACGGTATTTTACAGAAACGGTTGCGCGAACTTTCCTTCTTGAACAGTGGCGTACAGATTAATATTACGGATGAGCGCGCAGACGGAAAGTCGGATCACTTTAAATTTGAAGGTGGAATTCGCTCTTATGTCGAGCATTTAAATCGCAATCGTGAAGTTATGCACGATCAACCCGTATACATCGAGGGCAGTCGTGAAGGTCTTAATGTTGAGATTGCGATGCAATACAACGACAGTTTTTCTAGCCATATCTACTCCTATGCAAATAACATTCATACCCATGAAGGTGGAACGCATGAATCTGGATTTAAATCTGCTCTAACGCGGGTGATCAATGATTATGCTCGTCGTAACAACTTGTTAAAAGAGCAAGATAGCAACCTTACAGGTGACGATGTACGTGAAGGATTGACGGCGATTATCAGCGTGAAATTACCTGACCCACAGTTTGAAGGACAAACAAAAACGAAGCTGGGCAACAGTGAAGCGCGTACCGTGACTGAATCTCTCTTTAACGAACATTTCTCTACCTTCTTAGAAGAACATCCACAGGAAGCGAAAAAAGTGATTCAAAAGGGGTTAACTGCAGCACGAGCTCGTGAAGCTGCGCGAAAGGCACGTGAACTAACCCGCCGCAAAAATGCTTTGGAAGTAAGTTCTTTACCAGGGAAGTTGGCAGATTGTACATCTCGCAATGCAAGTTCGAGCGAATTGTATCTGGTAGAGGGTGATTCTGCTGGCGGGACAGCGAAACAAGGGCGCGATCGGATGTTTCAAGCGATCTTACCGTTGCGGGGTAAAATTATTAACGTGGAAAAATCTCGTTTAGATAAAGCACTCTCTAACGAAGAGGTACGCACGATTATTACAGCGCTCGGCACAGGTGTAGGCGAAGATTTTCAGATCGACAAGGCTCGTTATCATAAAATCATCATTATGACGGATGCTGATGTAGACGGTGCCCATATTCGTACACTGCTCCTCACCTTCTTTTTCCGTTATATGCGTTCATTGATAGAAGAAGGGTATGTTTATATCGCACAGCCTCCACTCTACAAGTTAACACAAGGAAAAACGATTCGCTATGCCTATAATGATCGACAAAAAGGTGTCGTAATGGCAGAGATGAACGGCAAAGGAAAGATTGATATACAACGCTACAAAGGTTTGGGTGAGATGAATGCGACCCAACTGTGGGAAACAACAATGGATCCGGAAAGCCGTACCTTGTTACAAGTTTCACTACAAGATGCGATCGATGCAGATCAAGTCTTTGAGACATTGATGGGAGACAAGGTGGGGCCAAGAAGGGAATTTATTCAAGAGTACGCGAAACAAGTTCAGAATCTAGATGTTTAAGAGCGGGGGGTAAGTAATGGCGCACGATACGGAGCGGATTCAAGAAGTAAATATTAGTGATGAGATGCGAACCGCGTTTCTTGACTATGCGATGAGTGTGATTGTGAGCCGTGCATTGCCTGATGTGCGTGATGGATTAAAGCCTGTTCATCGCCGTATCTTGTATACGATGCATGAGCTGGGCATGACGTCTGACAAACCGTATAAGAAGTCTTCACGGGTAGTCGGTAACGTAACAGCGCAGTATCACCCTCACGGGGATGTAGCTGTGTATGAAGCGATGGTACGGATGGCACAAGATTTCTCTTATCGTTATATGCTTGTTGATGGACATGGAAACTTCGGATCAATAGACGGGGATTCCCCAGCTGCCATGCGTTATACTGAATCGCGGATGGCAGCGATTACAGCGGAAATGCTTCGCGACATTCAAAAGGATACGATTGATTTTGTTCCTAACTACGATGGTCAGCAGATGGAACCGGTTGTTATGCCTGCACGTTTTCCAAATTTGCTCGTCAATGGAGCGGCGGGAATCGCGGTTGGAATGGCGACCAATATTCCTCCTCATAACTTAGGTGAAGTGACTGAGGGCATTTTAAAAATGCTAGAAGATCCGGAGATCTCGATTGATGATTTGATGCAAATTATTAAAGGACCGGACTTTCCTACAGGTGCTAGTATCCTTGGGCGAGATGGAATTAAGAAAGCATACCGTACAGGTCGCGGTTCGATTCCGATGCGAGCGAAAACGCGAATTGAAGAAGCGGGCAACGGCAAGATGCGAATCATTGTGGATGAACTCCCGTACCAAGTAAATAAAGCGCGCTTGGTGGAGAAGATCGCTGACCTTGTTCGTGATAAAAAGATTGATGGCATTACGGATTTGCGCGATGAATCAGACCGTAACGGAATGCGTGTTGTCATTGAACTTCGGCGCGATGTAAATCCTAAAGTGACGCTTAATAATCTGTACAAACAAACATCATTGCAAACCAGCTTCGGTGTGAATATGCTCGCTCTAGTAGATGGGCAACCGAAGGTTCTTAATTTGAAAGAAGTTCTCTATCACTACATCAATCATCAAATCGAAGTGGTACGTCGGCGTACGCAATTTGATCTGAACAAGGCAGAAGAACGCGCACATATCCTAGAAGGTCTTCGTATTGCCCTCGATCATATCGATGAAGTGATTGAATTGATTCGTGCTTCTAAGACGACGGCCGAAGCACGTACAGGCTTGATGGAACGGTTTAAGCTATCAGAGATACAGTCACAAGCGATCTTAGAAATGCGTCTGCAACGCTTAACTGGACTTGAGCGGGAAAAGATTGAAGGGGAGTATCAAGAGTTACAAACCTTAATTGCAGAATTAAGAGCGATTCTTGCTGATGAAAACAAAATTCGTGCTGTCGTACGTGATGAAATTATAGAAGTTCGTCAACAATTTGCCGATGAACGGCGTACACGGATTAAATTAGGGGAAGACGGGATTCAAGACGAAGACCTCATTCCAGAAGATGAAGTGGTTATTTTGATGACCCATCGTGGTTATATCAAACGGATGCCGCTATCTACCTACCGTGCACAAAAACGTGGTGGACGAGGAGTTGCAGGGATGGGAACGCGTGATGATGACTTTGTTCAACATCTATTCGTCACCAATTCGCATCACTACCTCCTCTTCTTTACAAATACAGGACGTGTCTATCGCTTGAAGGCATATGAGGTACCTGATTTGGGACGTAGTGCTCGTGGGACTCCCGTTATTAACATTATTCAGATTGAACCAGGTGAATATATCCAAACCATCATCCCAGTAAAAGAATTTACACCTGATTGCTACCTTTTCTTTGCCACGAAGCATGGTATCGTCAAGCGGACTGGGTTGGAAGAGTACGGAAACATCCGTCGCAACGGTTTATTTGCTATCAAGTTACGTGATGGGGATGAATTGGTAGGAGTATACAGAACAAGCGGAGAGCAAGAAATCCTACTTGGAACCAGTTTAGGGATGTCGATCCGATTCTCTGAAGAAGATGTACGCAAGATGGGGCGTACCGCTACTGGGGTAAAGGGAATGACTTTGGCTGAAGGCGACCAGGTGATTGGAATGGATATTGTAGATCCTACAAAAGATGCTATGATCGTTACGACTAAAGGGTACGGTAAACGCACCCCTCTAACTGAATACCGTGTTCAATCCCGTGGTGGTAAAGGGATAAAAACCCTCAGCATCACCGAAAAAAATGGTCCCATTGTAGGTCTAAAAGTGGTCTCCCATGAAGAAGACTTGATGATTGTGTCGACCGAAGGCGTAGTTATCCGGATGAACATAGCTGGAATCTCCAGTTATGGTCGTTACGCTCAAGGTGTGAAACTGATCTCTTTGAAAGACGAGGGTGAAGTAGCCACCGTAGCGCGCGTACAGTTTACCGAAGAAGACGAACTAGAGGAAGGCTCCATTCGCGCGGCTGCCAATGGAGAAGAGGAAACGGAAGTGAATGGGGAACAAGCAGGTAACGAAACCGAGTAAGGTTAGGAAGTTGTAAACAATACTTTCTCTTGAAAAAATGCATGAAGCATCAGCTGGGGGAACTTCCGCTCTGTCAGACGGAGAAATTCGTGGATAAAGATGCGATCTTCAGCAGCAGACCCACCTATGATCTCCCCCCAGAGTGGGGTTTCATAACGACACACCATGCTTAGCGCAAACAGCAGGATTAAGTGAATCAAGATTTCAGATACGTGCACAAGGCGGCTATCTCCGGTATACAAGGAGTAGCCGCCTTGTGTATCTTCACGGAAAAAGGGATGATGAAACCCATGAGCCCATCGATTGACATGGGGAATATCATTGTGTTGCCAGAGCAAGTGAAGGCGGCCTCCACGCACAGCTGGTTGATCCAATGTAAAGCGATAATCATTACTTATACGGTGATGATTAAGTCGTTGAAGAAAAGCTTTTTTTGTAAGGTGTAGGTTGTCTAAAATGGATTCCTCCACACAAAAGGACATGCCAGTTCCGACTTGTGTAGAAGGGGAAAGTTCAAGGATAGGTGCAAGGGTACTCTCACCAAATACTTGACGATAACTATCTTGAAGCTCTGGTAACAACGCGTAGCAGCTGCGCATATGTATAAACTCAGCTTCTAATGAAGGTGCATGAAGCGCCTGTGTCAATAAGGGAAAAAGCCCTTCCCGCTGTATTTTCACCTCATCTTCATAGAAGCGGAAATTTCGTTTCTTCCGTTTGCGAGTGGTCAAGCCATGGCGCAATACATCCGCTTTTCGTGGATAATAAGGATCATGTTGGAGGAGGAATGCTTTACATAAATACGTCATGCCATAGTAACTAAGCAGAGGTTTAACGGCTACATCCGCTTGATAACAGGCAAGATAGGTTTGTCTTGCTTGTTTGATATAGTGAATGAGAGGCTCTGCTGCACGGTAGGCTAACTTTTTCGCTTCTTTTTCTCCTAAGGCAGTATATCTTTGGCATAAGAAGGAAATCACTTGCGGTTCGCTCTCCAGTAATAGATAGAGATCCCACATTTTATTTCGTGGTTCTTCGCACGGAATACGGCGTAAGAATGGATACAAACTGGACATAACCAAATTCTCCTTTATTTGTGGAGGGATAATTTTCTCATAGACAATATAAATGTAGGGATTCTCATATTTTTCTTATTCTCAAAGGAGATGTAGTGATTGTATACAATTACTATGCATTGATGATGATGTGATGCAGAAAAGGAAGTGTGTTTGTTGGTTATGAAAGGGTGCTCTAAGAGAAAGGTAAATATGCCTTTTTGAGAGTAATCATACTTACACTCTTTCCCTTACTAGTTTGTACAAATGTGTTATGCACTATGAACGGTAAAAGTACAGCCTTGACAGTAAAAAAGGCGTTTGATAAACTTTCCGAAAACATTGGTGTCAACGAAGAAAGAAGGGGCGGTTCATGAGGGAAGATAAGTTTTCAAAACAAGGTCTTACATTTGATGATGTGTTACTCGTACCTGCCAAGTCAGAAGTGTTACCACGTGATGTGGATGTTTCGACGCGGCTAAGTGACAGGGTTCGACTTCAGATTCCTCTTATAAGTGCAGGTATGGATACTGTAACGGAGGCACCGATGGCGATTGCGATTGCTCGTCAGGGTGGGGTAGGTATTATTCATAAGAATATGAGTATCAGTGCACAGGCAGAGGAAGTGGATCGCGTGAAGCGATCCGAAAGTGGTGTGATCACCAATCCTTTTTACCTTCATCCCCAACAAGAAGTGTTGGAAGCGGAAGCGTTGATGGCAAAATATCGAATCTCCGGCGTACCGATTGTGGATCATGCTATGAAATTGGTTGGGATTATAACAAACAGAGATTTGCGCTTCATCGATAATTTTCAAATCCCCATTCATCAAGTGATGACAAAGGAAAACTTAGTTACAGCCCCAGTGGGAACAACATTGCTAGAGGCACAAGAAATATTGCAACAGAAGAAGATTGAGAAGCTTCCTCTAGTCGATCAACAGGGTTTATTGAAGGGATTAATAACGATTAAAGATATTGAGAAAGCAACACAATTCCCTCACTCAGCCAAAGATGATAAGGGACGCTTGTTGGCTGGGGCGGCAGTTGGAGTAAGTAAAGATACTTATGAGCGAGTACAGATGCTGGTAGAAGCAGAAGTAGATTTGTTAGTGGTCGATACGGCTCATGGTCATTCTAAGGGTGTATTGGAGACCGTTGCGCAGTTACGTGGGCGATATCCAGAGCTTACAATCGTGGCGGGAAATGTAGCGACCCGGGAAGGGACACGTGATTTGATTGAGGCGGGCGCAAGTGTGGTTAAAGTTGGAATTGGACCTGGTTCCATCTGTACCACACGGGTGGTGGCCGGTATTGGCGTTCCGCAGGTGACTGCAATATACGATTGTGCTCAGGTAGCACATCAATATGGTATACCGATCATAGCTGATGGAGGGGTTCGTTATTCTGGCGACGTAGTAAAAGCATTGGCAGCAGGGGCCGATGCCGTGATGATGGGAAGTTTATTTGCCGGAACGGAAGAATCACCAGGAGAATCGGAAATTTATCAAGGTAGACGCTTTAAAGTATATCGGGGCATGGGTTCGATGGGAGCGATGAAAGCAGGCAGTAAGGATCGTTATTTCCAGGAGAATCAACAAAAATTAGTACCAGAAGGGATAGAAGGTCGGGTTGCGTATAAAGGCCCTTTAGCTGATACGGTGCATCAGCTGGTGGGGGGCATTCGTGCTGGAATGGGCTACTGTGGAACCCCAACGCTACCTTCGCTTAAAAGTGATGCTCAATTTATTCAAATTACGGGTGCCTCGTTGAAGGAAAGTCATCCCCACGATGTGCAAATTACAAAGGAAGCACCTAACTATCATATATAATCTTGTGTTGTAGTAGGAAAAACCCTTTTTCTGCTTTGTTGCCAACCTGTAGCGCAATCGTTTACAATAAGCATAAAACTAGGATGCTTACCTTGAATGAAAGTATCAAGGATAGAGTGGGAGGATATACATGGCAGACTACCAACAACAAATCGGTACGGATCGCGTGAAGCGGGGTATGGCAGAAATGCAAAAAGGCGGCGTGATCATGGATGTCGTCAATGCAGAGCAAGCTAAAATTGCAGAAGAAGCAGGTGCAGTTGCCGTGATGGCACTGGAGCGAGTGCCTTCCGATATTCGCGCTGCGGGCGGTGTTGCTCGCATGGCAGATCCACGCATTATGGAAGAAGTGATGAATGCCGTCAGTATTCCTGTTATGGCTAAAGCACGTATTGGACATATTGTCGAGGCTCGTATATTAGAAGCGATGGGTGTAGACTATATCGACGAGAGTGAAGTACTTACTCCAGCTGATGAAGTTTATCATATCGATAAGCAAGCTTATACAGTACCATTTGTATGTGGTGCCCGTAATCTAGGGGAAGCTTTGCGTCGAGTGGGGGAAGGTGCCTCGATGTTACGTACCAAGGGAGAACCAGGCACAGGAAATATTGTGGAAGCTGTTCGTCATATGCGAGAGATGATGAGTCAGATTCGCAAAGTGGGTGCGATGTCGAAAGATGAATTGATGACGGAAGCGAAAAACTTAGGTGCTCCGTACGAGTTGCTCCTCTTTGTGAAGGAGAACGGCAAATTACCTGTGGTTAACTTTGCAGCAGGTGGCGTTGCCACTCCTGCTGATGCAGCACTGATGATGGAGCTGGGATCTGACGGTGTGTTTGTTGGTTCTGGTATCTTTAAATCAGATAATCCAGCTAAGTTTGCGCGTGCGATTGTGGAAGCAACGACTCATTATCAAGATTATGCGCTCATCGCAGAGCTCTCGAAAGAGCTAGGTACAGCGATGAAAGGAATTGAAATTTCTACGCTGAAAGAAAGCGAACGCATGCAAGAGCGTGGTTGGTAGGAGGCACTGTAATGAAAATTGGAGTGCTTGCTTTGCAAGGGGCAGTAGCTGAGCATGTACGCTTGCTACAGCAAGCGGGAGCAGATGCTGTTGCTGTAAAACGCCCACATGAACTAGAAGACTTAGATGGTCTTGTGATCCCAGGTGGGGAGTCAACAACCATAAGTAAATTAATGCATAAGTATGATCTGTTTGTTCCTATCTTAGAGATGTATAAGCAACAAAAGCCCCTTTTCGGAACGTGTGCGGGATTAATATTATTAGCCGCACGCATTGAGGGACATGAGCAAGCACACCTGGGTCTCTTAAATATTTCGGTGGAGCGTAATGCATTTGGGCGACAACGGGAAAGTTTCGAGATGGATCTAGAAGTGACTGGAATCGCTGAGGAGTTTCCCGCTGTGTTTATTCGTGCCCCGATTATCACGGGTATTGACGATACGGTTACGCCGTTGTCACAAGTAGGAGATCGGATTGTAGCTGTGCGGGAAGGGTTTGTACTAGGAGCATCTTTTCATCCTGAATTAACCGATGATAATCGAATTCACACCTATTTTCTTAAGATGGTAAAAGAAGCGATGACGATAAGGATGTCATCGTCTCTCACATGAGAAAAGCGATGGAAGAGGCATAGTAACTGTAGAGTACGGATAGCAGAGAGGCGGTGGCTAGTGTGAACCGTCCCGTATCTAGAGTGAATCCACCTCGGAGCTGTGCGCGTACAACAAGTGTAACTTGTTTAAGCGATTACCGGTACCAGGCCGTTATTCTGTGAAAGTGGGTTTGTAGAAACAAACCAACAAGGGTGGCACCACGGACCTACCGTCCCTTACGATGGTAGGATTGTGGTGCCTTTTTTTATGAGACATTAAGGAGGCGTGGTTGATGTTAGATAGTAAACGATTGCGAACTGAATTAAACGAAGTGAAAGCGAAACTGCAAAATCGTGGAGAAGATATCTCTGGTTTAGATCAATTTCAACAGCTTGATTTACGTCGGCGAGAAATCTTGCAGGAAAGTGAACAATTGAAGAATGAGCGTAATGTTGTTTCCCGGGAAATAGCGGAGAAGAAGCGTGCAAAAGAAGATGCTCAGGATAAGATTGTGCAGATGCGCCAGGTGGGAGAAAAAATTAAGAAATTAGATGATGAATTACGTGGGATAGAGGAAAAATTAGAAGGGATTCTTTTGCAAATTCCAAACGTTCCCCATGAGAGCGTTCCTGTAGGGGAAAGTGAAGATGATAATATTCCGATTCGCCATTGGGGAGAAGCTCCATCTTTTTCTTTTGATGTGAAAGCCCACTGGGATATTGCAGGTGAATTAGGTATTCTTGATTTTGAGCGTGCTAGCAAAGTGACGGGTTCACGCTTTGTGTTTCAACAGGGATTAGGAGCACGTCTGGAGCGGGCATTGATGTCTTTTATGTTGGACTTACACACAACAGAGCATGGCTATACGGAAATGATTCCTCCATATTTGGTTAACCCAGATAGCATGCGCGGAACGGGTCAACTTCCTAAGTTTGCAGAGGATTCGTTTGAAATTGAGAAGGAAGGATATTACCTGATTCCGACAGCTGAAGTTCCAGTTACCAACTATCATCGAGATGAAATTTTGGACATGGCGCAATTGCCAACACAATACGTGGCATATAGTGCTTGCTTCCGCTCAGAGGCGGGATCTGCTGGTCGTGATACTCGTGGATTGATTCGTCAACATCAATTTAACAAAGTAGAACTAGTGAAGTTCGTACGTCCGGAAGAATCGTATGAACGATTGGAAGAGCTTGTGGGTCATGCGGAAAAGGTATTACAGTTGTTGAAACTACCATATCGTGTGGTAAAGATGTGTACCGCTGATCTAGGATTTACCGCAGCCAAGAAGTATGATTTAGAAGTATGGATTCCTAGCTACAATACTTATCGTGAGATTTCTTCGTGTAGTAACTTTGAAGATTTTCAAGCACGACGTGCCAATATTCGTTTCCGTCGTGAAGCAAAAGGACGCCCCGAGTTTGTTCACACGCTGAACGGGTCTGGCCTGGCTATTGGTCGTACTGTGGCAGCATTACTTGAGAATTATCAGCAGGAAGATGGAAGTGTATTGATTCCAGAGGTACTGCGACCTTATATGGGGGGCCTTGAGCGGATTACAAAACAGTAGAGGGCAAATACAACATCAGCTTAAGCAGAAACATCAGAGATTCAGATGGGGTTTTGACTCCATCTGCTTGGAAGCTCACTAAATAAAAGTGGGGTCCGAACCCCATGCATAAGATGAAAAAGACTGCAGTTTGTTTAGCTGCAGTCAGGCTGTCGAGAAAAGTCTCGACAGCCTGTTTTTTACCCCTTTCATATTTATTCCAAGTGAAATGGTATAGAGATATACATAGAAGAAGAGAGGAAGAACCGGATGCGACGTTCAACAAATCACACTCAGTCTTAGATGGAATTTGTTTGTATAGAGGAGCTCGTTCCCCTGATCGGTTTCTCCACACTCTGTTGCTTAAACCGCATGCTTTTTTTAATGTTCATCGTTAAGATATTTGAAAGAGGTAGAAAGCCAATTTTATAAAATAGAAGAACTATAAGATTGTTTGATACATATCATACATTAAGAGTATTGAAAAAATTATTCGCTCGATGAAAGAAAAGGGGTAACGAAATGAGAGTTTCACAAGATATACTAGTGCAAGGCCCCATCCCCATGAATATCGCTGAGAACTTATCGAATACAAAAGCGCTGATCAGAAATATATTAACTGTCAATTCTACCTTAGAGGGGTTGGGTGCTTCGGAGAAAGTGATTCTGCCTATTGAAATAATCGGGCTTACATTCGAAGCTTACCGCTTCGTACGAAATCCCTTGGTCACATCCGCTGTGATTGATGCACGCCTTATCCGATTAGGCAGGAATCCATTTATGGTTTCTGGAAATTTACCGCAATGGGCATTACCACAAATCGTAGCCTCTTTTCTACGTATTAGACAACTGCTTCAGAGTCCTAGGTTGACTCAATGGCCGAGGCCACGTCTTGTCTTAGCAAAAGAGGAACTTCGCCAAATCTTAATAAGCGCCAACCAGTCAATAACAAGATAACTCCGCCGAACAAGTGATGAGCGCGGTAAGCATTCCAGTCATGGCGCAAGCACGCATTGGACATATTGTGGAATCGCGCATTTTAGAAGCCCAGATTCGTAAAGTCGGCTCGATGTCACAAGATGAATTGATGACAGTGAGAAAGATTTGGGTGTTCCTTTTGAACTGATGCAGTACGTACATGAACATGGAGAGCTGACTCCATCTGATTGGAAGCTCACTAAATAGAATTGGGGTCCGAACCCATGCCTAAGATGAAAAAGACTGCAGCTTGTTAAGCTACAGTCTTTTTCATTATTTTACACGAGCGCCTTGTAATTGTTCTTTCCAGAGAGCATTTAATTGAACAGCACCCGCTTGTGCACGTGCATCTTGTCTAATATCACCTGGCTTACTTCCTTGACCGAGAAGGTAGCCAGCAAAAGTGATGCCCATGAAGTCGCATATGTATTGGAACTGTTGAATCATAGGAAGTCCTTTAATATGCGGATTATCTCCACCGACGGCAATTACATACGCTGTTTTTTCTCCTAAACGCTCACGAAAGCCAGGGTACCTGTTATCCCGCATGGTTTGCGACCAACGGTCAATAAAGTTTTTCATGATACCAGACATGCTATACCAATAAATCGGGGTAGCAAACACGATGATATCGTGGGGAAGGAGACGGTCGATAATGGTATCATAATCGTCATCAATAGGGTCAAAGCCTCCGCGTTCATGACGTTGATCTTTAATAGGAGCGATAGAAAACTGGGAAAGGTTTATTCTTTCCACTTCTAAACCTGAAAGCGTTTGTTCTGTTAAGCTTTCTGTGTTTCCATTGGGACGGGTTCCACCGTAGAGGACAATCATAGAAGTCACAAATGTTCCCTCCTTCGTATCAGAATGAGGAAATCATATCATATGGGACAGGCGACTGTCACTAGAGGGGGTTGACTTTCATACGCTGCTTCCGTATAATATCTAATTAGGTTGTCTACTTTGGAGAGGTGGTCGAGAGGTTTAAGGCAGCGGTCTTGAAAACCGCCGAGGGTTCACGCCCTCCGTGGGTTCGAATCCCACCCTCTCCGCCAAAGATTTGCTGGAAAGAGAGAAAGCGCTCTAATCGCGAGAATGCGATGGGGGCGTTTTTTTGAGTGAGAATAATTAAAAATATATGTAAAAATCGACTGGGAATTTGGGATGATGAATTACTGGAAAAGCTCAGAATGAGGAGGCAAAAAAGTTACTGATCGTATAATATATACTTAAAATAAAGATTATTGCCTGGGACGAATGCATTATTCGAAGAGGTGAATGTATATTTATGAGCCAACTTAAATTTAATCCAAAGAGAGATGTATCTGCATATTTATTAGTTTGGGGACCAATGATACTTGTGCCTGTAAGTCTATTTTTTTTGATTGCGTTTAAAGAGGCCCTCGTAGGTACTTTAATATTTTTATCTTTAGCCAGTATTAACATTTGGTTTTGGGTTAGGACATATTATCTAATCTCAGAAGATGCTCTTGAGATTAGAAATGGACCAATTCGAAAAAAGATTTTTTACACAGATATTCAAGAAGTTAGAAGGACAAAAAGCATGTCTGCTAATCCTGCATATTCAGTTAATAGAATACAAATAATACACACTAAAGGGGCGGTAAGTATATCTCCGAACCAACTGGGTGAGTTTATAGAAATTATACAGGAAAAAAATTGTGATATAGAAATTAATCTCTAGCTTGGATAGAGGGGGTGAAGGGTGATGAAGCGATTTACTCCAAAGAAAGATATCTTCTCTTATTTTATTGTGGGTGTAATGTTACCATTGAATATTCTGATTCTATTTTATTCCTTTAAAGATAACAATTTTGTTCCTTATATAGTGTCTCTTGGTCCAATAAATATACTATTCACTTGGTTGTGGTTTGGTACCTTTTATGAAATTAGGGAGGATCACCTCTTTATTAGAGGTGGGCCGCTTAGATGGAAGATTCCCTACGGGTCGATTGATAGGGTAATGAAAATAAAAAGCATTTTTGCTAGCCCAGCGTCCCTTTCTTATGAAAAAATAGAGGTTCTACATAAGGAAGGTGTTATCCTCATATCCCCAAAAAGGGAACAGGAATTTATTAAGAAACTGGTTGAAAAAAACAAAAATATTCAAGTAGATATCTGACCTAGTTATGCTTCTTTATATTTAATAATATGATGAAAGTATGTGAGTTTACTCTCAATGTTTGTGAGGTGGTCGAGAGGTTTAAGGCAGCGATCTTGAAAACCGCCCAGGGTTCACGCCCGTGGGTTCGAATCCCACCCTCTCCGCCGAGGTGCTTTGATGAGCTACATGGGGATTATTTTGAGGGAGAAAAGGAAAACAGCATTAATTGTGGGTAACGCATCAGGCATGTAAGACGCGGATTCATTAGTTGAGATTGCTAATGTTAGTATTGGCTTTAGAAGAGAGGATGTTACATAGTGACTAAAGCTATAGTATATACGTCTTTTGACGGAGATAATATGCTCTATATTGATATGTTTAGAGATTTTGTTATTATGAAAGGAAGAATATCTTTAAATCCTACACATGCATTAGGATATTATGTGTCGACAGTGGAGCATAACAACAATAAAAAGAATGCTATGCAGGATTGTTGCTCTATCGAGCTACTTTGCGATGAATTTTGGGTTTTTGATGAAGCGGGTTCTGGTGCAATCAATGATTTACCCGAAGGTGTAATACTAGAGTTGCTGGTCTGGTTGAAAAATAAAAAGAATCCAAGCATTAGGTTTTTGAGCATTGATGCAATAGTGAAGGCTTTAAGCAACCGGGATTTTAGTTATGAGGGGGAGCTAAAACGTGTAACTGAAGATTTGATCCAAAAGGAATTAGAGAATATATATTTTAATGACATATTAAAACATTTACCTGACTTTAATGCCTTGCGAAGGCCGGTGTTTATAGACTTACCTTCCTCAAAATTCAAGTATGTAGATTGGGTTAAAGCTTATACTTTCAGAAAGCAGAGGGTGCCTATAGTGCCGCAAAGTATTATTCCATTTAGTGTGTATCAAGTACTAGGGAAGACCGAACAATACATCAATGATATAACAGTTTTATTAGAACGTGTGAACGACAAATGGATAGTAAGGGAATTTGATGAGGCTTCCGAGGAATTTCAAACTATTACGTACAAAGAAGTAGGTATTCCGAAATATCGCAATTCCAAAGAGTGGGCCCTAACTAGTAGGGAATTAGAGAGGAGGTAGGTTTAATTAGTATTTACATATATCCTTCAGCACCGTATGATTTTTATAAAACTCTACTTTGTTTGGATTCAATGAAAAAGAACCCGTTTGCAAAAATAGACATAGACGAGGTTTCACTTACCCGAAGTATTGTAATTGATGAACAAGCTTTAATTGTGACCATTAGGAGCATCGGGGACATTGAGAGTCCTAAACTGGTAGTAGAAGTGTTATCAGATGTTCTGCTTTCAAACAGCTCTCAGGAAAAGCTTAGGGAGCTAATTGGCTTTATGTTTGATGCGGATGCCGATATTGAATCTTTTAATGAAATGGCCTCAAAGCATAATTTAGTAACATTAATGCAAGCTCTAACGGGGCTTAGAATCGTTAAAGATCCTACAGTATTTGAATCTATTATTAAAACAATAGCTGGGCAACAAGTTTCTGTAACAATGGCGGGGAAGCTTATACAAAAAATGTGTGAAAACTACGGAGAGAAAGTTATGCATAATGGGGTGAGTTATTATCTCCCCCCGTCTTCAGATATGATTAGTAAATTACATGAGCAGGACTTACGTGAACTAGGATTTCCGTTGGTGAGAGCGAGGACGTTGATAGAGTGCGCTAAGTTGGATTTAGCTGGATATTTTAATAATCTAGAAAATTTATCTGAGATTGAGTTAGAAAAAACATTGTGCGCGATTAAAGGCATCGGGCCTTGGACAGCTCAGATGATAATGTTGTTAGGATTAGGGAAAAACCAAATTGTTCCTTGGGCGGATAAGGGGCTTCACAGGGCAATAGAAGTATATTTTTCTCTAACTAAAGGATCTGTTACTACTCAGGCAGATGTGGAACGCTACTTTCAAATGCTACAGGGGCCTAGAAGTTATATAACATATTTTCTATGGGAAAACATGATGAATTATCGAGTTACACAAGATAGTGACCTCTGAGATAGTTAGTGAATAGATATTTTAGAGAGGTTCCCTCTAGGATTATAGTGAAGATAAGAAACAAATGGAGTTTGACGAGGGTTCACGCCCTCCGTGGGTTCGAATCCCACCCTCTCCGCCAAATGAATTAATATTATCGAACAAGAAGCCGTCGGGTTGATCCGACGGCTTTATCTATTTATCAACGTTGCCTAACTTATGAAGCAGAGGCTATAATTAATTTACCTAATATTTTGTCTGAATTTTGACAACCGATAGAAGTGAAAAGAATAGACCTTCCCTACAGAGAAATATGGTTTGAAGGGAGTGATGAGTATGAGTACAGATAAAAAAAAGCATAGCGACGTATTTGATGAGATTTATGAGCGATATGAGCAAGAGCATGATTTTAAGAACCTACCAGGTTACGGTCGACCGATCTCCAAAAAAGCGTTGCAAGGGAGTGTGTTAAACAGTGTGTTGAAAGAAAGCGGTTATAAACCGCCATGGTTGGAATTACAGCATCGGATTCGCGCTGAGTTTACTGAGTTGCTAAGAATAGTGGAGGAGGAAGGAGAAGGAAACCAGGAAGTTGAGGAGAAACTGAGGATCCTTAACGAACAGGTAATAAAGTATAATCAGATTTGTCCAGTTCAGATGCAAAAAAGCGCTATTACACTTATGGAAATGAAATATCAATATAAGGTGTGGGAATAGAAAAATGAAAAACAACCTCATGTGTGAGGGAGAGGCATGTAACGAAGCTTCGTCTACATGTCTTTTTGCATTATTGTTCGTGATGCACGCACCACCTCTCCCTGTCATACCATGATAGTGGATGCTTGATGACTGGGCAGGTGCCCGATTGTGGGGGGTTAAAAGATGTGTGGAATAGTGGGTTGGATAGATTGGCAGCATGACATTAGTCAAAAGCGATCTATCATTGAAAAGATGAATGCATCACAAATGCATCGAGGACCAGACGCAGAAGGGGTGTGGTTGTCTGCTCACGTTGCGTTGGCACATCGCCGCCTAACCGTAATTGATCCCGAAGGTGGAACACAGCCAATGGTACGTAACTTTGGCGGACGTACGTTGGTCATTACCTATAATGGAGAACTATATAATATGCCAGAGTTACAGCAGCAACTTCGGAGTCGGTATCCTCTGACAAGTCGATCCGATACCGAGTTAATTTTAGCCGCCTATGCGGAGTGGGGACTGGATTGTCCACAATATCTTAATGGGATCTTTGCATTTGCAATCTGGGATGAGCGAGAGCAACATCTCTTTTTAGCGCGCGATCGCATCGGCGTCAAACCATTGTTTTATAGCGCTACGGGGGAACGCTTTTTATTTGCTTCGGAGATAAAAGCTCTCCTTACTCATCCAGATGTGGAGCCTGTTTTGGATGAAGAAGGGTTAGCAGAGGTTTTTGCGATGGGACCTGCAAGAACTCCAGGACATGGAGTTTTTAGTGGGGTGAATGAATTACGTCCAGGCTGGTGGATGAGAGTAGATGCGGATGGTGTGAAAAAGAAACAGTACTGGGTACTAGAAAGTAAAGACCACTCAGAGGATATAGTGACTACAACGGATCGCGTGCGCTCGCTCGTGAAAGATGCGATTTTGCGGCAATTGGTTTCAGACGTCCCTGTCGGAACGATGCTATCGGGGGGATTAGATTCAAGCACAATCTCTTCATGCACTGCCGAAGCATTTCGCCGTGCGGGCAAGGAAGTTCTCCACACTTTTTCAGTTGATTATGTGGATAACGATCGCTATTTTTCAGAGAATGAGTTTCAACCAAACTCAGACGCTCCTTGGGTAGAACGGATGAACGCTTTCCTGGGGAGTAACCATCAACGGATTGTGTTAGACACAAACCAATTGGTAGAAAGTTTGGCATGGGCAGCTGATGCGAGAGACTTGCCTGGAATGACAGATGTAGACAGTTCATTGCTCCTTTTTTGTCAAGAGATTAAGAAAAGAGCAACCGTTGTATTATCTGGTGAATGTGCAGACGAAGTTTTTGGCGGTTATCCATGGTTTCATCGGGAGGAGCTGGTGAACGCTCCCACTTTTCCATGGGCGCGATTAACAGGCGAGCGTGCCCGTTTTCTCTCACCTGATGTGAAGAGAATGATTCGTCCTGCTGACTATGTAGATGCTCGCTATCAAGAAGCTTTAGCAGAAGTACCGCAAAGGGAAGGGGAATCAGCCGTAGAGAAACGGATGAGGGAAATTTCTTATATAAATTTGACTCGTTGGATGCCGACTTTGTTGGATCGTAAAGATCGGATGAGCATGGCAGTCGGGTTGGAAGTGCGGGTTCCGTTTTGTGATCATCACCTCGTTGAATATGTATGGAATGTTCCATGGGAGATGAAGGCAATCGATGGTCAGGCAAAAGGACTTTTGCGCCGGGCTGTTACGGGATTATTGCCTGAAGATGTACGCACTCGAAAGAAAAGTCCGTTTCCTAAGACGCATAACCCGGCTTATCTAGAAGCTGTGCGCACACAGATGGTAGAGATTTTAAAAGATAAAACCTCTCCTCTGCTGCCATTGGTTAATAGTGAGGAGATTCGTCGTTTCGCTGCTTCAAACTTAAGCAATGTTCACCTACCTTGGTTTGGACAGCTAATGAATGTTCCGCAGTTGTTTGCTTATTTTATTCAAATAGATCATTGGATGCGGAAGTGGGGGATAAGAATAAAATAATCTTAAAAAAAATCCCTCCAATTTTGTCGAAGAGCTTGGGAAAGTAGAACTTATGTTCTATAATAAGTGTATGCTCTTCACAATAGGAGGGATTGAGATGGAGCGTTGGATTCAACTACTGGTCGCACTCCTGTCTCTGTTGCGCGTATTACTAGAACTACCGGATCGCATTCGTTGGCGAGGGCGCAATAAAGGAAACGGATACAGAAAGAACAGACGCAAAAAGTAAGTATATTTAATTATATGAAGGTGCTGTAAAAACGGAAAAAAGGTAAGAAGTGGAGAGAAGGGAGGAGCTGTAGCAGTTAGTTCCTTCTCTTCTTTCCATTTTGGTCACTGTGATAGTGACATTGATTGTACCAGTTTGAAGGGCGTGATATAATGGAAGGGAGCTTGTGCGCCCGTAGCTCAGGGGATAGAGCAGTGGTTTCCTAAACCGCGTGTCGGAGGTTCGAATCCTCTCGGGTGCGCCATATTGATCCGCTTCGATCCCTATGGGTCGAAGTTTTTTTATAGTTAAATGAATGCTAGTGAGAGGGAGGAATCAGTATGAGCCATGAAACCATTGAACAAATATATATAGCAGCGGTCGAGGTTTTTGCCGAGAGTGGTTTTGATCAAGCGAAGATGGATGTGATCGCTAAGCGAGCAGGAGTAGCTAAGGGTACCATTTATTATCACTTCACGAGTAAAGAAGAATTGTTTGTCGCCATGATGGATCAGGGTTTAGAAGCATTAACCGATCGTGTGCGCAGACGCATTGCGTCTAAGCCAAGTGCACGTATGAAAATAGAGAAGCTAATATATACACAGATAGAGTTCTTCTTTGAACACAATAAGTTTGCACGTTTATTGTTAAGTGAGGTATGGGGTTCGGCAAAACGCCAACATGATTTTCGGATGCATATCCGCGAATACGTGGCATTAATTGAAGAAGTGTTGATTCTAGGGATTGAAGATCGTTCTTTTAAAAAGTTGAATACAGTGGAAACGTCCTTCTCCATTTTTGGTGCCATCAGCGTAGCTGTTCTGCAAGAACTATTAAAACAGCCACAACGAGGAGCTGAAGTATGGATGAATGAAGCAGCTCCACGACTGGTGGAAACATTAGAAACACTTATTCTTTCAGGTATTGAAACAAAGTAGACAGCAAGGGAAAAGGATTGCCAGCTTTATTGGTATATATTATAATATACTGTACTGACCAGTCAGTTTATGAACGGAGGGGTGTATGTGAAAAAAACAAAACAAAAATACTTTCCTGCGCTCCATTTACCTAAGATGTTGCAAAGCCAAAAGATGAGAATGGGGTTACTAGGGATTATCATGATTCCTTTAATGTATAGCTATATCTATTTATGGGCTTTTTTTGATCCATACGAGCACATTAAAGACTTGCCGGTTGCAGTAGTAAACGAAGATGTTGGTGGAACAGTAGATGGAAAGCGATTTAATGCAGGTGAGGAGTTGGTGGAACAGCTGCGGGACAATGAGGATGCGAAGTGGGAATTTGTCACTCGCTCACAGTTGGAAGAGGGATTTAAGCGAAATCGTTATTATTTAGGTATCGTAATTCCTGACGACTTTTCACGTCAAGCAGCGAGTGTGACTGACGAGGAGCCGGAAGTTGCTACCCTTCAATACTATGGAAATGAAGGATACAATTATATATCTACACAGATTGGTGCACGGGTAGTAAGTGAACTGGAGATTAGTTTAGAACATGAGTTATCACGGATGTATGCGGAAGGAATTTTTAAGGAATTAAAAGCGTCTGCGAAAGAATTGGGAAAGGCAGCGGATGGGGCAGTGCAGTTGCATTCAGGGACAGAGCGACTACACGAGGGGTTAGAAAAGTTACAAACGGGCTTAGCTAAAGCGAATCAAGGTGCTTTGCAATTGCAGTCAGGGGCAGAGCGCTTGCACAGAGGTTTAAGCAAAGCAGAATCTGCTGTGTCGTCGGTGGATAAAAAAATCGATCAAGAGGTAAAACCGAAACTTCCTGAGATTGAGGAGAAGATAGAGTCGACTAGAGAAGTGATCACACTCTTACAAGAGCGATCTCAAGAAATAGAGAAAATAATGGATGTGTTGGATCAGGCGATTGAGCAGAATAAGAGACAGGAGGAAGCACTTAACTCTTTTCTTAAGGAACATCCTGATTTAGCTGAAGATCCTCATTTGCAAGAATTAGAAGTAAGTATTGGTGGAGAAGCAAAAACATTAGCTCAGTTGCGCGAGGAATGGCATTCCCATCGCACATTTATCGAGGAATCCTTACAAAAGTTTGAAGGCTTCCTCGATAACTTAGATGAAATGAAAGAGCAATTAAAACAGATAGAATTAGCGATTGGAAAATTGGATCAGGTAAAAGAACTGAAGCATGGATTAGACGAATTAAACAATGGAGCACAGATATTGGCAAGCAAACTTGGGGAGATGCAACAAGGGTTGGCACAGTTGACGGGGGGCTCCGATAAATTGGTTGAGGGAGCACAGAAGCTGGAGATAGGCAGTGGTGAATTGAAGACAGGTCTAAAGGATGGAGTAAAAAAAGCAGATGATAATCTGAAGGGTTCAGATGCTAAATCAGATATGATCTCTAATCCTGTCAATGTGGAAGAAGATCCAGTCAACCCTGTTCCTAACTATGCGACTGGTTTTACTCCCTACTTCTTATCACTGTCCCTATGGGTGGGGGCGATGCTCCTCTTTACGGTTATCGATATTCATCGTCCAGCAATTGAAAATTTCCACCCTTTATCATGGGGAGTGGGAGCATTGGTTGGTTTTTTTCAGGCGGTGATTGTGACATCGGCTCTTCTATTCGGACTTGGTATTGAAGCGAAGCTGGTGATTCCGTTGTATGGGCTAACCATCTTAATGGCGTTTACTTTTATCGCCATCAACCAAACGCTGGTGCTTTATTTTAACGATATGGGACGTTTAATAGCTATCTTTATCTTGATGCTGCAATTAACGTCGAGTGCTGGAACTTATCCAGCAGAATTACTTCCCCCGCTCTTTCAGTGGGTGCATCCGCTGATTCCGATGACATATTCAGTTGAAGGTTTGCGTTCAGCAATCTCGATTGGCGATATGTCGATGGTGATGCATAGCGTGAGGATATTATGTGGATATCTGGCAGTAGCCATCGTTTTGATGTCAGTAGGACGAGTGATGAAAGCGCGAGATAAGGCGAATAGGTGGAAGTTGTTTGTTGGGTTGTTTAAGTAATGTGAGGCAAGTAGAGAGTAGAATGAAGGTGAAGCCGCCTCCAATAGAGTGAAGGCGGCTTTACTTTTTTATTTAAAACAGAATGATTACGATTTACTTCTGGGCGCAATCTGTATATAATGGAGAAGAAAAGCGTGAAGGTCTCCTGTTATATAGGTGGGGTATACAGATGAAGAGTAAGATGAAATATTGTATTGCAATACTGATCGTGATGAGTACGATTACACTGCTTGTGTGGATGGTGTGTCCAGAGGAGAAAGAGATGGAGCAGGAACGGCTACTCGTGTTTACCAGTTTTTATCCCTTGGCTGATTTTGCGGATAAGATTGGCGGGGAGCATGTAGAAGTGACGATGATTGTACCAGCTGGAGTGGATCCACATGAGTATGAGCCATCAGCGAAGGACTTGGCACATTTGAGTAAAGCAGATGTGTTTTTATATAACGGTGCAGGGTTTGAATCGTGGGCACAGCGGGCTACCTCGATGTTAGAGAAGGAAGAGAGCGTAGTTGTAGCTACTATACATGAGGCACTAGCTGAAGAATCAGAGATGAATGAGGAAGCACACCATGATGAACATGATGAACATGAGGAAGAAGAGCACGATCATGGGGGAGTTGATCCTCATGTATGGCTTGATCCGCTGCGGGCACAGGCGCAAGCAAAAGTGATTCGCGATGCTCTGATTGAGGCAGACCCCGATCACCGTACTGAGTATGAAGATAACTATGCTCAACTTTATGAACGGCTGCAGGGACTTCACGATCAAATCGATCGGATAGCACAACAATCGACTCATAAGCATTTTGTTACTTCACATGCTGCCTTTGGTTATCTCGCGGAACGGTACGGTTTACAACAACTAGCAGTTCATGGGCTAGTACCTGCGGATGAACCTTCTGCCAAAGAATTAGAAGAAGTGATAACTTCGATACGAGAGCTGGGAGTGGAAGTTTTATTGATAGAAAGCTTAACAGCTTCACGCGCTATGAGTGTGATTGAACGAGAGACGGGAGTACGGACGCTCTCCTTTCATTCTTTGGAGGGATTGACGAAGACAGAGGTTCAGATGGGAGAAGATTATTTTTCGATCATGGAGACAAATATCGCTCATCTACGAGAAGCGTTGGAGGGACCTTGATGATGACAACTATATGCGAGATGAAGGATGTAGCCCACGCTTATCAACAAGGAGTTGTGTTGGAGCATATTAATTTTACAATAGAGCAAGGGGAATTTGTTGCATTGGTAGGGCCTAATGGATCTGGGAAATCTACCTTTATTAAACTAGCGGTAGGTGCGATGACACCCGACTGGGGTGATGTAACACTGTTTGGGGAATCTGTACACCGCTTTCGTGCACGCGATCAGATTGGATATGTCTCACAGCGGGCCAATCGATTTAACGCTGGCTTTCCGGCCACTGTTTCAGAAGTGGTAGCATCGGGTTTGTATGCGAAAAAAGGATTGTTTAAACGTCTAAACAAGCGTGATTGGGGTGATGTGGATAATTCCTTGGAGCTGGTGGGAATGGAGGCGTTTCGCAAACGCCATATGGGGCAGTTGTCAGGAGGGCAGCAACAGCGTGTATTGATTGCGCGTGCACTGGTTAGTCGACCAAAGTGGTTGGTGTTAGATGAGCCGACGGTGGGTTTGGATCAGGAATCGATCGGTTCTCTCTATGAACAGCTGCTGAGCTTACAGCGCGATCATCACTTGACCTTGTTAGTGGTGACTCACGACATGCAAGATGTACTTACGTATGCGGAGCGGGTGGTATACTTGCAGCGACGCATCTTGTTTGATGGGGCGATCACAGAGTGGTCCCAGTATAAGGGGCAGGAAGTTCACTCTTATCGACTTCCTTTTGAGCATGATCAGATTATGGCGGTGAAAGCAGGGTTACAGAGATGATTCAATCCATTATTGAGTTTCAGTTTATGCGTTATGCCCTCATCTCAGGGGTATTGATTGGTCTAATTGCACCTTTGATCGGTGTCTTTTTAATGGTTCGTCGCCTTTCTCTCATTTCGGATGCATTGGCACATGTAACGTTGTCAGGGGTAGCAGCAGGATTATATTTACAAAATAGCTTTCCAGCCTGGTTCACTTTTAGTCCACTATATGTAGGGCTTAGTTTTTCTATTGGCGCCTCTTTTTTTGTGGAACGTTTACGTCGCTGGTTTACTCATTATCAAGAATTGGCGATCCCGATTGTGTTATCGGCGGGGATTGGTCTAGGTGTTGTATTAATCAGTGCAGCAGATGGCTTTAATGTCGATGTGGCAGGATATTTATTTGGTAGCATCCTTATGATTAACGTAAATGAGATGAAAGGAATTATACTGGCAACTGGTATTGTACTCGCTGTCGTGATACTCTTTTATAAAGAATTGTTTGCGTTGTCGTTTGATGAAGAGAATGCTCGCATAGCTGGGATTTCTGAGCGATGGATCAATACCCTCTTTATGGTGGCGGTGGCGGTGGTTATTACTGCTTCTATTCGTGTAGTTGGCATTTTGCTCGTCTCTGGGCTTATTACGTTGCCAGTAGCTGCTGGGTTACAAGTAGCACAAAGCTTTCGACAGGTGATGATGTGGTCCGTCATCTTTGCGCAGACTTCGGTTTTATGTGGCTTAACCGCAGCGTATTATCTGGAATGGGCATCAGGCGGAACGATTGTATTGGTCGGGGTGTTGTTATTGTTGCTGGTTATTGGCAGTAAAAAAGGGTTGGGAATATTGAAGAGAGGGTCACTGCAATGAAGATGGAACAGGCATTGGAGCGATTAAAAAAGCGGGGATATAAGTATACAGGTAAACGAGAGGCGATGGTTCGCATCTTTGCAGAGCAAGACCGCTATTTGACAGCAAAAGAAATGGTAGAGTTGATGCAAGAAGAGTTTTCTAGTATCAGTTTGGATACGGTATATCGCAATCTAGCACTATTTGAACAGCTGAGCATCTTAGAAGCGACTGAATGGATCGGGGAGCGTCGCTATCGTCTCAGTTGTAATGAACACCATCATCACCATCACCATCTCATATGTACAGAATGTGGTCGTACACGTTCGATTCGGGCTTGTCCGATGGATGCCCTCTTGGGCGAACCAGATGGGTTTGCGATTACAGGACATAAATTTGAAATTTATGGTATTTGCAAGCGATGTGAAGCATAGAGGAGCGAGTTGCAAGTGGAGCAAGCGCAGCGAGATGAAAAATTTATGCGTGTGGCAATTGAAGAGGCAGAACACGCAAGAGCGATCGGAGAGGTACCGATTGGGGCTGTTATTGTACGTCACGGTGAAATTATCGGTCGCGGCTATAATTTGAGAGAGACGAAGGGGGATCCTACTGCTCATGCTGAGATGGTAGCGATCCGTGCAGCAGCTAGTCGATTGGAAGCTTGGCGCTTAATGGATTGTGAGCTGTATGTTACATTAGAACCGTGCCCTATGTGTGCAGGGGCCATTGTACAAGCACGTGTGGAAAGGGTAATCTACGGCACTCCTGATCCAAAAGGCGGATGCGCGGGGACATTGATGAATTTATTACAGGAACCGCGTTTTAATCATCGTGTAGACGTGGTATCGGATGTTTTAAGAACAGAGTGCGCAAGTTTACTCACTTCTTTCTTTCGTCAACTGCGTGCTAAGAAGGGAACCAGCGGGAGGAAGTCTTGACAGCAAAGAATAAATCCTGTATCATTTTATATTGTCAAGTTAAGTGTTGTCCATGGAGAGGTGTCCGAGTGGCTTAAGGAGGCGGTCTCGAAAACCGTTGTGCGGGTATTCCTCGTACCGTGGGTTCAAATCCCACCCTCTCCGCCAAAAAAGTAATGCCCTCATCGCTATAAATGCGGTGAGGGCATTTTTTGTTAACTGAAATATTGAGTGGATAGTTAAGGTCAAGGGTTACATACTCTCTACTTCTGGACTTTCAGCGGCAGTCTTCTCTGTCGCTCGTTTGGATATAGAACGATAGATGAGTTGAAAGGTGAGTACGCCGATAAGTCCGCAAGTGGTAATAGCGATTACGACTGAGGTTTTGGAGAGATAACCACTCGCGATAATGGTGAGTGATGCAATACCCATGGCCAAGTTGTATGAAGCACTGTTAATTGACATATAGGAACTTCTCGCCTGCTCGGATGGGAGTGAGGCAAGGAGGGATTCTTTTACAGGGAAATAAACAATTTCTCCGATAGAAGCAATCACCATGAGTCCGAGCAATAACCAGATATTATTTGTGTAGGCGATGATTGCGTAGCCGAGCACATATGATGCAGTTCCCAAAAGTAGTGCCTTGCGATCTCGTAATTTTTTAATGATCATGACGGCTACAAAGGAGAAGAGTAGGGCGACCACTGTGTTTTCCGCGAGTAGGAACCCGAGAATATTTACACCATCCAGCTCCCATATGAACAGTTGTTGTGAATTAAATTCTTGACTTAATCGAACAGAAGTGAAATTGGTGAGATGAAACTCCATCGACATGATCAGCACACCGGCGAGGATAAATAGAACAAACAATTTATCTGATAGTACGACTCGATATGTTTTAAATAAGTTGCTGAAATGAGCTTCTTTTGCCGTTTTTTGTGTTGGAAAGTAGCTTTCTGTGATAAAAGAGAACGTTAACAGGATACTGAACAAAGAGATAATGGATAGAACAGCTAACATTTCAAAAAGGTGATCAATAAAGAAGAGTCCTCCGCCGATTCCTCCTATGATTACACCCAAATTATATGCCCAGTAAACCAATGTGTACATCAATGTCCGTTGTTCAGGTGTACTTACATCGATGAGCATCGCTTGGTGAGCAGGGCCTGAAAAACCACCGCTGATCATATAAATGGTCATTGCGAAGAAGGTGATTTCAGGAGATTGAAACCAAGGTGAATTGCACAACATTGTGATGATAATAGCTGATGTTTTTAAGGTTTCCGCAAATATAAGCATCTTTCTTCTGCCGTATTGATCTGAAACGTAACCACCTATAAAGTTAAAGATTAGCCCAATGATGATGTTGATGAGAATTAACACACCTGCGATTTTGGCTCCAAAGTGACTAACAAAGTAGATGGCCATAAAGGGAAGAATCATACTACTTAACATGGAACTGATAAACATCGATATAATGCGTAGCTTTACATTAGGATGAAAATCTTTAAATTTCATGGTAGAACCCCTTTCTATCTATGTCTATATATAGGTTATTAGGTGTTGATAAATGGTAAGGAACCATCTGCTATGCACTCTCCTTACTTCTCGTCGTCTGGTTACGTTCGGCTCGGGCAGAAATATCTTTGTAGATAATGGAATAGATCGCTACTCCTACCATCCCAACTCCGATAATGATAAAAACAACTATGAGGTTGGATAGATAGGCACTTATAATGATCGTGAGGGAGGCGATGATATGGGCAATATCAAAGGAAAGATCATTGATGGACATGTAGGAGCTTCGATTATGCGCAGACGGCATCTCTGCAATAAGCGATTGCTTGATGGGTATATAAATCACTTCTCCCAAAGTAGCAATCACCATTAAAGCGATTAGCAACCATAAATTGTTAGTATAGGCGATGAGACCGAACGCTAGGACATAGATGGAGGCTCCAATAATTAACGAGGAACGCTTTCTTAATCGATTGATAATGAAAATAGCAAAGAGCGAAAATATGACGGCTAAAATGGTGTTTTCTGCACGCAGGAATCCGAGCATATTAATCCCGTTTATCTCCCATTGGAGAAATGTTTGTGTTATAAATTCCTCGTCTAAGCGAATGGCGGTAAAATTGGTGAGGTGAATTTCCATTGAAAGAATAAACGTACCTGCAAGAATAAAAATAATAAATAGTTTATCTTTAAATATTTCTTTGTAAGTATGAATGAGGCTACCGAAGTGCTCTATCCCTTTCGTATTTAAGCGAGGGAAGTGTGTTTCGGTAATAAAGAATATGGTGAGAGCAACATTGACAAATGAAAAAAACGCCAACACAGATAACATCTCAAATAAATAGTTTTGAAAGAAGAGACCGCCTCCAATCCCTCCGATGGCTACGCCTACATTAAATGCCCAGTATATATATGTATAGATCAAAGGTCGTTGCTCAGAAGTGCTAACATCGATTAACATACCTGAGTGTGCAGGACCTGCAAAGCTGCCGTTAATTTTATACAGAATCATCGCTATGTATGTAGCACTTGGAGATACGAACCAAGCGGAATTGCATAGTAGCATCATGATAATGGCAGTAAACTTTAAACTCTCTGCAAATATGAGCATTTTTCTTCTCCCAAAGCGATCGGAGAAGTAACCACCGATGAATCCGAAGATAATAGATACGATAACGCTGATTAAAAGTAATGTACCTGCTACTTTATCACCATAATAGTTAGCCAGGTAGATAGCCATAAAGGGGAGGATCATGCTACTAAGGGTGGCGCTGATAAACATAATGAAAATCCGTAACTTTACATTGGGATGAAAGTCTTTAAATCTCATGGTTAACTCCTCTCGGGAAGTACATTATGTAAGATCACTCTATTAGCAACTATAAAAAACTAACTATCTACATGGTTCTTCATTCTAATTACAAATCCCTTCCATCTGTTTTAAACATTCATTTGTTGTATTGAAAAATGTTCTATGTAGATAGGAGAAAAGCGAGTGAGTAAGGAGAGGTACTTGGCAGATTTATGTGTATGAAGAAAAAACCGAGTAACGTGTACTCGGTTTTTTCTTCTATGAGGGCTTAACAATCCCTGGTTTGATGCCCATCTCATCAAGTTTCGTCCAAAGGGAGGACATCGTTTCTTCTGGGTTACGATAAAAGGCACTACCTCGTACACGCCAGAAAGTCCAACCGGAACGCTCAAGGATGCGCTGACGCGCAATATCTTCTTCCCAATTTTCGATGGTATGCCAAGCATCTCCATCGCATTCGACCGCGAGTCGATGCTTCACGCCCTCAATTACGAGGTCTATACAAAACTTCCCTATCTTGACGTGGGGACGTACCTGGAATCCACGGGCGATGATCATTCGCAGGACATCCATCTCCAATTGGGACTCACAATCGTGTTGTAAATCCTTCACTGGCTCTAAGGGACGAACAGGATGTTGACAGTAACTTAAGAGGCGATAGCGTAAATCCTCTGGATTAAGATCTTCTAAGTCGACAGAATGATAGAGGCGCATTTGGTTTTGCGCACGACTGGCGGCAACGTTAAAACGCTGTTGAGCATCACGTCGGGTCAATGCTTGATAACGAACATTGCCTGCGACAACTAGCGATAGAAACATAATATCCCGTTCGTCACCCTGAAAGGCGTAGGCATCACCGCAGATGAGGCGACGCTTCACCATCTCTTCTTCCCCGATTACGTGACGAAGTTTGGAGTCAATTAAGTCCGCTTGTTCTGAACCTAGAAGAGAGATGACTCCCATGGAATGATCGGTGAAGAAGGGATCGTTCACCAGTTTGCGGATATCTTCAACGATCGCTTCTGCTTCGGGTAGATTAAGAACACGTCCTTCTTCTCGATAACCGACTACCCGCTTGGCAAGAACAGGGGGGTCAATCCGTTCTGCCGCTGTAGGATGGCGGAGTGGAATCACTTCGTTTCCGTAACTTACTTCGTTGGAAAACTGGATGATCTCAGGAGCGCAGCGAAAGTGTTCCTTTAACATCAGCTTTTCAGGGAAGATTCTAGTAGCAATATCGTAAAGAGATGTTTGCATATCTAAACTGTTCGCTTGCGGAATTCCTTCGAGATGGCGAGAGATGAGCGTTCGTACCTGCTCTTGATTAATGCCGACAGCTGCAGGGCTGATCTGTTCGTCATCGCCTACCACGACCGCTTTTTTAGCACGTAATAAAGCAGTGAGGGAGAAAATATCACACTGACTGCTTTCATCTACGATAACGACATCAAAAAGTTCGTTGTCGAGGGCAAGGTTTTCGATGACACGATGGATAGGCATAATCCAGACGGGAATGGCTGATTGGCAGTGCTCCATTTCTCGGCGCGCATCTTGTCGGTGCTTGGCAGCATACTTGCCAGTTCCTTTTCCAATGCGTTTAATCTGCTGTTTCCATGCCATAAGGGAGCGTTTTTGTGTTTCTGTGATGCGTTCTAGTTGTTTGCGCCAGGCGGATTTTGCCACGATTTGTTCCGTAAGCTTCCGTTGTTTTCTTTGACTTGAATGTATTTGGGCTTCTATTTTCTCAGGTTGAAATTGATTGATGTGCCTGATGGTGGTTTCCGCTCGTCGCCAGTGCCAAGCCTCCTGCCAGTCAACAGGGAAAGGCTCATGATTACCAAGCTGCTGTTCAATCTGAGACGCCCAACGCGGAGCAACTGTAGCTAAGCGATCAAGTAATGTTTTCCACTCTTCATACTCCGCAACAGCTGTTTGTAGAGAGTGGCTTTGTTCAAATGCTTCTCTCCATTTGTTTTCGTCTAGTTTATTTAATGCTGTAAGCAAGTGGCTACATAGCGGGTGGTGAGCTTGTAAAAGGTTTTTTTCTAGCTGTTCTTGTTTTTGTTGATGTTCAGAGCGCCATGTGTTCCAAGCTAGTTTTGTGTAGGTAACTTGCACCGCTTGTAATAAATCTTCATAAACGGCAACTTCCTCCCACTTCAAACTAGCGGGGAAAGGGGCTGGCACCATGTGGTGCAGCTGCTTGATAAGTTGAGCTAGTTGTAATACATCTTTTAACTCTTTTAGAAAGGGGTCTACTTCTGCTGTGATTCGTTTGCGAGCGGGGTCCAATAGTGGACCATCTATCTCTTGGAATAAGGTGTTCCACTTTCGAATGAGTCGCTCTCTTTTCTCCTGTCCTTGGATGCGCTTACGAATCTGTTCCACATCCTGCTCCGTTTGTAACGGGCGCCCGTTAAGAAGAGGGTGTTTGACAAGATAACGCACTTTTCTACCTGAGGTAAGGAGATAAAGAGCAGAGGCTTTCCCCGTTTTACGAAATTGCTCTTCTAAGCTTTGCAAGTCTTGCTCTAGTTTTACGCGATCAACAGCAGGGAGTTGGATATCAAACTCGGCTAATTGCTGATGTATGTCTGCAATGTCTGCCAATTGAGTACAGGTAAACTCATATAGTTGCTCCCATGACTGGGCGCGAGTGCCACCGGCTAAAAGGTCTTGTAGCATGAGTTGCACATGCGTGTGAGCAAGCAATTCTTTATGACGCAAAATGGTATTCAAGTGCTGTTCTATCTCCTGTAACGGTGTACTTGCTTGTGGAAGAGGGTACTTGGTGAGCAGGTGCTGATATTGGGTAAGTTGCTTTTTATACTTGATACCTTTTTCAGCCCAGATGGAAAAGTGGGTGGGAGAATCTAACTTTTCTACATCAGGGATGATGAATTGAGTAGCGATGTGAGGAAGGTCAACAGATAATGCACCTGTTAGCTGCCACAAACGACGCATCTGACCATCACTTAAGGGCGGTGAGGAGTTAAGGTCGTCTGGGAGCCAGCCGTGCTGATTTTCTGTTGCGGTTAGTTTTTCTGCCACTGCGGAAGGGAGGAGCTCTTCTTCATACCACTTCATCTTTAGTTGTTCTCTGTGTGCTGCTTGTCGCAGTTGATTTTGCGCTTCAGCTTCCTCTTTCATTGCCTGCTTTAGGGCTACTTGTAATTGTTCACTCTCCTTTCTTAAGGTCTCACTGTCGTATTCCGCCATCTTATTTGAGATAGAGCGAACAGAGTCTTCTATTTCCTGCAATGATTTGGAATCCCCTCCTAGGACTGAGACGCAGAGTGAGCGGATATCTTTAGGAATTTTATCCGCTAAGACGCGCAAGGCGGGCTCTTTCTGGCTCGTGACAAGTACCTTTTTACCATGTGCGAGGAGGTGGCTGATCAGGTTGACGATAGTGTGGCTTTTTCCAGTACCGGGTGGTCCTTGAACTGTTACCCCAAATTGTCGGGCCAAACGGCGAGCAATCTCACGCTGTTCTTCATTTGCAGGCAAAGGGAAAAAGAGGTCTTCTCCGACTTCTTTCCAGTCGGGAGTATGGACTTGAGCAGCGTTGTCATCGGGAAGTTGGGTGAGGGCTTTTAACGGTAGGGGAAGCTCCCGTCCCTCTTCTATCTCCTTAAGCACGGTATTTAACTCATCTTTCCACTGTTTATTATTCTTTTTACGGACAAACCAAATGGTTTGATTGGTGATAAGCGGTTTTTGAGAAAACGAAGGTGAGCATTTAGGATCAAAGCGACCCTCTGGGTCGATGGTATGTGCGATTTCATGGTATAAGGGAAAGATGCTTTCAGGATCGAGCGGATTTACCTTTTCTTCGATTACACGTTGCTGAAGCTGACCGAAGAGGGTCTCGTTAGGGAGCTCTAGTCCTGCAAGCATTTCCATTTCTAGCTGAGTGCCTTTTGAAGTAGGAGTAAGGGTAAATAACCCTTTGCGTGCATTAAAGGAAATTTCCATGCGGGTAATGAACAGAGGGTGATAGATTTTTCCCTTGGGATGTTCCCATGATAGCATTCCATGTCCAAAAGCGATTTCGATCGTTTCTCCCTCGCGCTCTAGCTGTTGGCGTAGAGCGAAGAGGGTACCATATAGAAGTTTAAGCTGTTTTCTACGTTTACACTCTTCTGCCCACTCTCGCCAAGTTTGTAACCAGTGTGTCTGTTGGTCGATGCGAGTCGAATCTTCAGTAAAGAGAACCGTCCTGAGTGAGTGTGGATTCTCTTTACTTGGCAGCGATTGTTCGTTATAGAAGGTAGGTTCATTCCGTTCATCTTTATAATCAGACTGGAGCCATTCCACAAGTGAAGATGGGGGGAGTGGGGCGGATGGAAGGGTGGGCTTATGTATTTCTAACCAAGCCTCGGGATAAGCTTCAGATCCATATAAAATACAACCGTTTGTTTGAGGTAGATCGGAAAGATATTTATAAACACCATATTGTTGAAAATTGCGAATAGGTGGTGAGGTGATATTTTGTATGGATAATAAATATTGGAAAATTTGCTTCGCTTTATGATCCATCTTTTCACTCCCTTTCATTAGAGTTCATTGAGAGTCTTTCATTTATTGTAAGTGCTACGCTCTTCATTTTGCAAGATTTGTACCTAGAAGATGGGACAATAGTTCAGGGTGGCTAATCACTGTGATGTTTGTGAAGAGAGTGTATTCAGTTTGCAATCCTAGGTGACGGTGGTATGATCATGGGGAAGTGGGGTAAAGAAAGAAGAGTACGAGTAAAAGGGGGATGAAGGATGGCTGCCGTTGAGTCTAATATGTTTTCCTTGGGGAAAGAAGCACCTTCGTTTGTATTACACAATCCAGTAACGAATAAGGAAGAAAGCTTAGCAGAGTTGAAGTCTGATGTGGCAACAGTGGTGATGTTTATTTGTAACCACTGTCCGTATGTTATTCATGTGCAAGAGGAATTGGTGCGGTTAGCGCGTGATTATCAAGCACGTGGGGTTTCTTTCATCGCGATCAATGCAAATGATGTTAACAAGTATCCCGATGATTCGCCAGAGAAGATGAAGAAAGTAGCTGAGGAATGGGAGTATCCGTTTCCCTATCTCTTTGACGAGACGCAAGAAGTAGCGAAAGCGTATCAAGCAGCCTGCACACCTGATTTTTATGTATTTGATAAGGAGTTAGCTTGTCGGTATCGCGGACAGCTAGATGACTCGCGTCCAGGTAATGAGTTACCTGTGACAGGAGAGTCGATCCGAACGGCGCTGGATCAGATCATCGTTGGGGAAGAAGTGAGTATCAAGCAGCGACCCAGTATGGGCTGTAGCATTAAGTGGAAGTAAGCGGGCTTTAAAATGGATCGAGCGTGTTCATCTCAAGATGAGCACGCTCCTTTTGGTTGTCCAATTATTTATTTGCTTGACGATGGGAAACAACCATGACTGGACAAGGGGAGTGTTGAACGAGGCCATATGTTACACTACCGAGCAGAGAGCCGAGTAGCGCACCCTCACCTTTTGCGCCGACAACGATCATTCTAACTTGTTCTGTGTCCGCTTCTGCGAGGATTTCCTGCTTGGGATCCCCTAAACGCATTTTGATTTCGTAAGCGAGGTTTGCATTCTTTAAGATTTCTTTGGCAGGTGCCAATGCTTCTTCACTCAACTGCTCTTCATAAGCATGAATGTCGGCTTCGCTAAAAAAACGACGTGTGTGGAAGGTAGTAAGATGGGGTTGAACATGAAGGAGAATAATCTTCTCATCTAACTGCTGTGCATAAGTCATGGCTTCCTGTAAAGCGAGTGTAGCATCTTCTGAGCCGTCGGTAGGTACGAGAATATGTTTTCGCATGATACTCAGCTCCATTCGATTGGTTGATTTAATTGTACTCTCTGTAGACGTAAATAGAGGATATGTTGTCGTCTAAAAGATGAACTTTAGGGAAGAGAGTGTTGATTAGTCTAGTTTAATTGTACACTCTCCGAGCATGTCTTTTCCCCAAAATAATTGGAGGTGGTCCCCGTCATCTAGTTCTCCTACTCCTGCGGGGGTACCTGTATAGATTAGATCCCCTTTATCGAGTCCGAAATGAGTTTGACAGTATGAAAGAATATCTGGAAGGGAGAAAATCATTTCTTTTAGCTTCCCTTCTTGAGCCAGTTTCCCGTTTTTTCGCAATGAAAAGGAAGTATTTAGCAGCTCATCGGATGGTGGGAGGGGAAGACGATTAGAAATTATAGCGGAGTTACGGAATCCTTTGGCTCGTAGCCACGGTTGACCTGCACTTTTCAGTTTACTTTGTACGTCCCGTAGGGTCATGTCGATTCCGAGTGCAATCGCATCGATCGCAGTGGTGATCTCAATCCCTTCTTTATAGGGACGTGCCACCTGGATAACTACTTCTGCTTCGTAATGAAGAGATCCTTGCTTGCCCGGTAGTGGTATTGCTTGTCCAGAGGTGTGGACAAGAGCATGCGTCGGCTTGGAGAAGACGAGAGGTTCTTGTGGGCGCTGATTGCCTAACTCCTCAATATGGAGTGCATAGTTCCTTCCGATACAGTAAACATTGCGAATGTCTGTTAGATTCATAGGGACTCCCCGTTTCCTTTAAATATAAAGCTCATTTTATTTAGCGTGTGTCTTTCAAAACTAACCATAGATATGGTTCGTGTAGCATCTGCCTCGTCGAAAGGGATTACTTTCAGTTTGTCTTGTTTTAATTCGTCTGCCAAAAGCTGTGGCAGGATGGTAATTCCAACACCGGCTCGAACATACCCTAAGATACTTTCTCCATAAGAGGACTCTAAGGTGATTTGAGGATTTTCTTTCAATTTGGCGAAGGTATGCTCAATAAAGAACCGTATGTCACATCCATGCGGGTAGAGAACGAATGGATGTCCGATAAGATCGATATATTTTACCGAGGTCATCGAGCTGAGGGGATGATTGTGTGGGACAATCAAATAGAGTGGTTCTGTAAATATAGGCTGATGAACAACCACTTTCTTTTTTTTGGTGGGCAGATCGATGAAGATAATGTCCAGATTTCTGTCTTGCAATAGATCGATTAACTGCTGTGAGTTGTCTTTTACATGCACTTCTGTGGGAAAAGGAGCGGCAAGAAGTTTAGCTGGAAGATAGGTAGAAGCGAGACTGGGTAAGGTACCGATGCGCATGAGATGGCTATCTGCATGCGCTTGTAACTTTGCTTGCAGCTGCTCCCAGTCAGCAATCATGATCTTAAAATGGGAAAGGGCGATTTCCCCCGCCTCCGTCAGCGAGACCCCCTGTGGAGAGCGATGGAATAGATGGCTTCCCAAGGTTGATTCGAGCGCTCTCATTTGCTTACTAAGCGCAGGTTGAGATAGATTAAGCTGATCGCTGGCTTTAGATAAGCTTTGTGTTTGTGCTGCCTGTATAAAAGAGTAGATCCATTCAATATGCATATATACCCCACCTATAACGTGATGTTATACCCCTACAACAAAGAGGAAATTCTGTTTTCATCCTCCCTTTGCTATGCTGAGGGCGAGGGGGAATGAGTTGATGAAACGTGCATTATTAGTAATAGATGTGCAGAATGAGTTTTTCAGCGGGGAATATCAAGTTACTTATCCCAAGAATAGTTTACAAAATATAGTGAGTGTGATGGAGAAGGCTAAGGAGTGTAGCCTCCCTATTATTTTGATTCAACATACGAATAAAAAAGGAAGTCATCATTTTCAACAGGGAACCTCAGCGTGGGATCTGCATCCACAGATTAATGGAAGAAGCTATGATCATTATATCGAAAAAAAGTACCCAGGAGCATTTACAAATACCGATCTAGATGAAGTGTTACGAAGTGAAGGGGTTGATACGGTAGTGATCACAGGTTATGAGACGAATTTGTGTTGTGATACCACTGCGCGTCAAGCAAAGCATCTTGGGTACCATATTGAGTTTTTAGCAGATGCTACAGGTACACTTGATCATGAAAACCAGATGGGGTTTATTTCAGCACAAAATCTACATCAAGCAACGTTGATAAATCACCAAGCACACTTTAGTAAAGTGATGACGGTTGCACAGTGGTGTGCTGAAATACAGAAGAAGTAACATATCATTTATAAACCTACTGAACATTAAGTTGCTCACAAATTCCCACTTCGGTATGATTAGTGAAAACCGAAGTGGGAGTGAGAGTGTGGAAAAAGTAAATATAATCGTGATCGGTGCAGGTAGGATGGCGGAGGCGATCGTTGCTGGTCTACTACAGCATAAGAGAGAAGATGTAGGACGGATTGTAATAACGAACCGTTCCAGGCGGGAGCGGTTGCAAGAACTAAAAAATCGCTACAGGGTAGAGGTGGCACATACGTGGCAAGAAGAAATAGGTGAAGCTGATGTTGTTTTGTTAGCAATCCCACCAACTGAGCATCATGAGGTTTTGGATGCGCTAGCTCCATACATAACGAAGCAATTGGTGATTACGATTGCCGGCGGGATTGGGCTGACTCCGTTGACAGAGCGCTTGCCTAGTGGAACGGCAGTGGCATGGATTATGCCTAACACAGCAGCACAGATTGGAGAATCGATTTCCCCGTTTACCATGAATAATGTGGATCAGCTCCAACGTTCATGGGTGGAGCTGTTGGTAGGCGGTATAGGAAGTGGTGTCGAGTGTACGGAACAAGAAGTGATTAATCTGACGGCGATTACAGGGAGCGCTCCGGCTTTTATATATCGAATCGCAGAAGTTTTGGGTGGGTTAACAGAAGAAAGAGGGATAGAGCCAGAAACAGGAAGACGGTTGGTCGCACAAATGATATATGGAACCTCTAAAATGCTGATGCAAGAGGGAGAGCCAGCTCAATTACGTGAACAAGTAACCTCACCGGGAGGGTCGACAGCTGCTGGTTTACAGTCGTTAGAAGATCATGGGTTTGAAAAGATTTTTTGTGAAGCAATTCGTGCAACGGATCGTCGTGCCTACGAACTGACTAACGCGAACGGGGAGAGTACATAAGTGAAAAGGAATAGCGTGTTATGGGAAAGGGGATGCATTTGGAGGAAGTGATCTATGGTTGGTACAATGCAAAGGAAGCATCCCAAATCCTTAGCTGAGTCGAAGATGTAAGGGGAGTGGATGTATGTGGTTCAGCCTCTCCCTTGATTAATGGCTTGTAAGAGGATAAGGATCCTCTTTTCCATATACTCGAGGACAATTGCGGCAACACTGATCTGCTACTTTATAGTACAAACAACATGTTTTACGGATGGGAAGCCCTTCGTCGGTACGTTCAATATTATCCTCTTCAAAGATGGTGAAGGGGTTTTTTGTTGTGCCAAATATTTCTGGATCTGCTTCTTTTAATAAGAAGCGGAAGTCGGAGGCTAATCTTTCTTTGTCGGAGCTGGTGGGTGCTTCGGCAATCCATTTCCGATAGTAAGCATCAATGTAGCCATATGCGTTTTCCCATAAAGTTGGGAGTGGAACACGGTAACGGCGATTCATTTCGTGAAATAAGGGAGTAAGATGATGAGCGTATAACTCCTTCATTCCAGAGGAACGCCAGGTTGTGCGATCGCTGTGTGCGGGTGTTGCAATTGCATCCTTTACGATCATGAGAAACCGCCCTTCTCCATCAGCACCAAATAGTAGGTTAGTAGGATGAAAAGAGACGCCAAGGTTCCAGTTACTAATCATGCTTAAGCCAGCAATGAGGAAATGAGCATAGTTTTTACTTAGTAAGGACGCATTTACGGCAGCGGGTGTCTGTAGTTGCATCTGCTTAGTCAGCAGTGTAAGGAGTGGATCGAGTGCCTCTCCTCTGACAAGCTCTTCCGCCTCTATTGAAAATACGAGAGTGGATGGAGTGGCAGTAAAGACTTGAAAATCGGTCTCTAATTGTTTAAAAACATGGTCCACGACTTTCCCTCCCCGTTTATATGTATGTATATGGGTATGTTTTTCAACCTTCAAAGGATGCGATGTAAGCGGAGGTTAATGCTAGCATTTTATTGTAGAATCGTGACGAGTGCATAACCTCACGCTAACCCTATGTTACTTAAGTGTACGTAATCTCTCTTGTGGGCGTAAAAGTTTCACGATCACAATGGAGTAGAAAGGCGCTTTTATGTGGTAGCTCGATCTGGCTGTGGATACGGAAACCTACTTTTTCTAATGAAGGAATGATGATGCGATTGGCGACATCAGGTTCAGCTATAACTCGATCAGCTGGGAGCTTCGTAAATACATGTGTCTTAAGTATTTCACCAATAGGAATCAGGTATTTCTCGTGTACATGTTGACGAAGTCCAATCACGATGTGTACGCCAAGGTCTGACTCTTCATAGGGATAATAATCTTTGATAGAATCACTTGTTACTTCATACAGCATGATATAGCAAATCGGTTCTTCATCAAGATATATCATAAAGTGACTGCGACTTTTATTATTTAAAGATTTTGTAAAGTACTCCTTAAATTCTTCTAAAGGAATATCTTTCTTCCAAAATGGTGCAACATGACGTTGGTGCATCCACTGATGTAAAAGATGTAAATCATCTGCATAGGAGACTGGTCGTGCGTACAAGGTTTGACCAAGTTCGGGCAGTTCACAGTAAAAATTCATGTTGGTTGAAGCAACGATTTTTTTCGCCATTTTGGTATTGCCCCCTTCTCAAAATTTCTATCTCCTATTATAATGAAAATGATTCTCATTAGCAATTGATTTTTTGATCCTAACTAAAATGACCGAAAAGGATTTACAGAGGCAAGTGGGCGTGATATAGTGAGACGCAACGAATATAATGAAAATGATTCTCATTATCAATATAAATGATCGACGAAACCATCTGGAGGAGTGATTACGATGAATGAAACACAGGTGTTAGGGAATGCACACTTTCTCAAACGACAAGAAGAACGAGAGTCGAATGCTCGTTCGTATCCACGGCGGATTCCTATCGCAATGAAGGAAGCAAAAGGCATCCATGTGACGGATGTGGAGGGACGAACTTATATTGATTGTTTGGCAGGTGCTGGCACACTAGCTCTTGGTCACAATCATCCAGTGATTCATGAAGCGATTCAAGAGACACTGGCTTCTCATTTGCCTTTACATACATTAGACATTACTACCCCCGTAAAGGATGCTTTTGTGGAGGAGTTGTTTGCTAGTCTGCCTACAGAGTTTAGCAAACGAGCGAAAATACAGTTTTGCGGCCCGTCTGGTGCTGACGCAGTAGAAGCGGCGGTCAAATTGGTGAAGACGGCTACGGGGCGCAGAGGAATGTTTTCCTTTCAAGGAGCATTTCATGGTATGACTCATGGTGCGTTAAGCTTGTCGGGAAACTTAGGTCCGAAGCAAGCGGTTAATAGTTTAATGCCTGATGTTCATTTCTTACCGTATCCGTATTCTTACCGTTGTCCCTTTGGGCAAGGTGGAGAGAAGGGTGCAGAGATTGCTGGTCACTATGCAGGGCGTACAATGACGGATGTGGAGAGTGGGATTCCCACTCCAGCAGGCCTCATTATGGAGATGGTACAAGGGGAGGGAGGCGTGATTCCAGCGCCTGATGAGTGGACGCGTCAAATTAGGAAAATGACGCATGAAAACCATATCCCCATGATTGTGGACGAGGTGCAGACAGGGTTAGGTCGTACAGGGAAACTATTTGCCTTTGAACATGCAGGCATTATTCCAGATGTAGTGGTTTTATCGAAGGCGGTCGGTGGTTCACTCCCCTTGTCAGTTGTTGTATACGACGAGAAGTTGGATGAGTGGCAACCAGGGGCCCACTCGGGAACGTTCCGTGGCAATCAGATGGCGATGGCGACGGGTATGGCAACCATTCGTTACGTTCGAGAACAGCGATTGGATGTACATGCAGAGCGGATGGGGAAAAGAATGATCAACCACTTATTGGGAGTTAAAGCGTTGTCGTGCGGTAGTATTGGCGATGTGCGCGGTAGAGGGTTAATGCTCGGAGTGGAAATTGTGGATACCACAAAAGAGGCAGATCATCTCGGCAGTTATCCTGCGCATCCAGCGATGGCACGTTGTATTCAACAAGAATGCTTTAAACGGGGACTTATTCTGGAGCTGGGTGGGCGACATGGCAGTGTCGTTCGATTCTTACCCCCACTTATTGTTACGGAAGAGCAGATAGATATGATCGCGGAAATATTTTGTGAAGCAGTCTTAGAGGCAGAACGGCAATTAGGCTGAAAGGAATTGGAGCCATGGATGAAAAGGTTGAGGTCAATGTGGATTCGTTGTTTCTAAATGAAACAACAGCATCACGTACGGCATATGAGCGTGCGATGAAGAAGGCTCATGAGTTGATTCAAGATCAATATGCCAACTTATCCGATCCCTATAGTGGACGGGAAGTAGGACAATTGCGAGCTGATTGGAAACAAGAAGAAGTGTGTACCGATTCGGGACGTATATTGGAAACAGTGTTACAGGAGGCAGGCGAGAAAGTATTGGCACACTCTATTGCCGTTCATCACCCCCGTTGCGCTGCACACCTACACTGTCCCCCGCTCATCGGGACGTTGGCGGCGGAAGCGATGATCAGTGCAACCAATCAGTCGATGGACTCATGGGATCAAAGTCCAGCAGCAACCTTACTAGAAGAAAATGTAGTTCGTTGGTTAACCGAGCTGTTTGATTTTGGAGAGGGTGCCGATGGGGTGTTCACCAGTGGGGGAACGCAGTCTAATTTTATGGGGCTGCTTTTGGCGCGAGATCGTTATATTAATCAGGCTTGGAACTGGAACGCTCAACAGCAAGGCTTACCACCCGAAGCAAATCAGTTGCGGATTCTATGTTCCGAAGCAGCTCACTTTACTGTGAAACAATCTGCAGCATTGCTAGGGCTGGGTGAGCAAGCAGTGGTTACAGTAGCGACGGATCATGAACAACGCCTCTCAATGATCGATTTTGAACGGCAGCTAGAAAAATTGAAAAACGAAGGAAAGAGTCCGTTTGCAGTGGTTGCGACGGCAGGAACTACTGACTTTGGCAGCATCGATCCACTTTCATCCCTATCAAAATACTGCCGACGAGAGGGTATGTGGCTACATGTGGATGCAGCTTATGGAGGTGCGCTCATTTTGAGTGATCGCCATCGTTTCAAGCTGGCTGGGGTTGAGCAAGCTGATTCCGTGACGGTCGACTTTCATAAGCTGTTTTATCAGCCAATCAGTTGTGGCGCTTTTCTACTAAAAGAAGGAGTAGAATTTCGCTGGCTATCTCGCCACGCAGATTATTTAAATCCGATTGAGCAGGAAGAACAAGGGGTTCCAAATCTTGTTGGGAAATCAATTCAGACAACGCGTCGTTTTGATGCCTTGAAATTATGGGTAAGTATGCAGACATTAGGGAAAGCAGGATTTGCTTCTTTGCTCGAGCGAACGATCCTGCTGGCAGAGCAGACAATGGAGATGATCGCTTCCGATGACTGCTTGCAATCAGTGGGAAAGAAGCCTGAGATTAATGCAGTCGTGTTTCGCTACGTACCGGATAAAGATTATATGAGAATTGATGAGCTTAATCTTATGATAAAGCAAACGTTACTTGCACGTGGGGAAGTAGTGTTAGCGCAAACTCGTGTTGCTGGACAGGTGTATCTCAAATTGACACTGTTAAATCCACGTATGACTACAGAAGATGCAGCTGATATTTTAGAACGAGTGAAAAGAGTGGGGCGAGAAGCCGAAATTAATTGGGGGGAGAGAGAAAAAGCATGTCTACATCCATAGCGGAACATGCCAGCATGCAAAGTTTTTTTAACTGTTATTTAAGAGAGGTGGGAAAGTATCAGCTCAGTAGTCGAGAAGAGTTGTGCCAAGAGGCGAAGTACCAGTTGTTGCTGGATGAGTCCTCAGCTGTCCGCTTTGTACGAAGCGAGCTCCATCATCATGGGATGGAAATTGTGGCACCCCTTCAGTATTGGTCCCAGACGGGTCGTCATCTCTTTCAAGCTCCCTTCTATTACTTGACGGGTGAGAAACACCACGTTCATCGGTTAGATTTTGCCACCATGATCACGATGATCACAAAAGAGTTGGCGATTGCAGGTGACAAAGAGGCGCGCATCGATGAGCTGGTATATCGCAGCTTACAGAGTGCTCAACATATTGAACAGTTTGTAGAAGCGAGACAAGCGGATAAAGAAGAATTGTACGCATCCTCTTTTACTTATATTGAGGCGGAACAATCCCTTGTATTTGGGCATTTGCTTCATCCGACTCCGAAAAGTCGTCAGGGTATTTCTGATGGAGAGCAAAGGCTGTATGCACCAGAGCTAAAAGGTCATCACTCTATGCATTATTTTCGTGCTCATCATTCGATTGTACAGGAGGATTCCACTTTGGAAGTAAGCGCATCTGAAGCGATTAAGGCGGAGTTGCGTCGCGATGATACGATTACTACAGCGTGGAAAGAGAAATTTTTGCAAACGGATGATGAGTACGCCATTATTCCCGTTCATCCCTTACAAGCCAAGCATGTGTTACAAGACAAAGCCGTACAAACATTGATGGAGCAAGGGTTGTTACAAGATTTGGGCAGATTAGGTCGTGCTTATGCTCCCACTTCCTCTTTACGAACGGTTTATCATCGCGATGCTCGCTTTATGTTAAAGGGATCGATACCGATAAAGATTACGAACTCTGTTCGCTTAAATAAAATGAAAGAGTTAGAGCGTGGAGTAGAAGTGACGCGTATCCTAGAGAGCAAGATTGGCAAAGAGCTATATCAGCATCATCCTGCTTTCCGCATTGTTAAAGATCCTGCTTACATAACGATTAAGATTGCGGGGCGGGAGGAATCTGGATTTGAAATGGTGCTACGAGAAAATCCATTTGCTGAAGGCAATGACCAATCCGTTTCGTTGGTGGCAGGGTTATGCCAGGATGCGATGGAACTAGGATCTTCTCGCCTTGCTGTGATCATGAAAGAGTTGGCGAAGAGCGAAGGTCGTTCAACTTCAGAGGTAAGTGAAGAGTGGTTTAAAAAGTATCTCGCTATATCGTTGGAGCCAATGATGTGGCTATATATGACATATGGGATAGCGTTGGAGGCACATCAGCAAAACAGTGTAGTAGAACTAGAAAACGGTTATCCTAGCCGGTTTTATTATCGTGATAATCAAGGGTATTACTATTGCGAATCGACGTTCCCAAGCTTACAAGAAGCGGTACCTGGAATTAATGAGAAAAGTTATACGATGTGTAAAGATGAAGTGGCTGATGAGCGCTTACGCTATTATCTCTTTATGAATCATCTGGTGGGTTTGATTAACGCTTTCGGGGTGGCAGAATTAGTAGCTGAGGAGAGGTTGTTGGAAATGGTGGCTTTTTCTCTCCAAAAATGGATGCCACATAATAGGAAACCGTCTACATTGCTGCAGAGTTTGCTGGAGCAAGAGGTTATCCCGTGTAAAGCAAATCTATTAACCCGTCTTTATGATATGGATGAATTGGTAGGTCCGATGGAGAGTCAATCAGTTTATGTCGATGTGATAAACCCTATACGTTTAGGAGTGAAGGTGAAGGTATGAAGAAACAACGACCATCTTTTTATCGGAATGAAGAGGAGCATCGCGTATGGGAAGAGAGTCGTCAGCAGTGGCTCTCTTTCCGTCCAGTAGAGATGGAGCGGGACTTTGTACGCTTACATCAGTGGATGCACGAGTCACATGTCATTCCTTTTTGGCGTTTAAATATTGCTGCGGAGAAGTATCGTGAATATCTACGTAAGTCCTTATCTGATCCTCATCACGAGCTCCATGTCGGTATGATCGATGGAGAACCAATGAGTTATTGGGAAACCTACTGGGCTGAAGATGATACGGTAGGGACTCGCTATGAGGCTCATCCGGAGGATCAAGGGGTACATCTATTGATCGGTCCTCCAGCTTACCTGGGTCAGGGATATGCAGCTATCATGTTGCGTGCGATTACTGCCCAGCTCTTCACATATGAAGGAACGGAAAAAGTGGTGGCAGAACCTGATATCCGTAACGATAAGATGATTCATATCTTCAAAAAGTGTGGGTATGAGTTTCAACGTGAGATTGATTTACCTGATAAGCGTGCGGCCCTTTTATACTGCACACGTGAGACGTTGGAGAGGAGTTATACGTAAATGGTAGAGAAACCAACCCCCCCATCACCGATATATGATGTGATTGGGATCGGTCTTGGTCCGTTTAACCTGGGATTGGCAGCGTTACTGGATCCGATATCTGAGGTGAACGCCCTCTTTTTAGAGCAGAAGGAACAGTTTAATTGGCATCCTGGATTATTGATCGAAGGAACGACACTGCAAGTTCCTTTTTTTGCCGATTTGGTAACGATGGCTGATCCGACCAGTCCCTATTCGTATCTAAACTATCTAAATGAGCAAAAGAGATTGTATCACTTCTACTTTTATGAGCGCTTTCATATTCCGCGTCGCGAGTATAATCACTACTGTCAGTGGGTATCTGAGCAGTTAGACAGCTGCCGATTTGGTGAAAGAGTAACTGGAGTAGAACGAGTGCAAGATGGTGAGCACTCATACTTACGGGTAGAGGTGTTACAGCAAAGAACGGGAGAAATAGCAGAGTATCTTACCAAAGATTTAGTTCTGGGAGTAGGAAGTGTACCTGGCTTACCAGATCGATTTGCGTCGTTGTCAGCAGCAGATATCTTTCACTCAGCACAATTTTTACAGCAAGTAGATCGTTGTCGACAAGCTCGTTCGATAACAGTAGTGGGTTCGGGTCAGAGTGCAGCCGAAGTATTTTACACCTTATTGCAAGAACAGAGAGAGCATGAATATCGTTTAGATTGGTTTACTCGTTCAGATGGGTTTTTCCCGATGGAGTACTCGAAATTAGGGTTAGAACATTTTTCCCCCGACTATACGCGTTATTTTCATTCCTTACCACAAACGAAACGGGATCAGCGTTTATCTAACCAAGATTTACTATATAAAGGAATCAGCGCTAATACGATTGCAGACATTTATGATCTCCTCTATGAACGGACAGTGGCGGGGGATCAACCTCCGGTGAGGTTATTAGCTATGACAGAAGTTCAGGAGATTATGGCTAATGAAGCAGGAGAGAACGCTGCCTATACTCTTACTTGTGTACAACGTGAGCAAGAAAAGCGTTTTACCCATGGAAGTGATGTGGTTATTATGGCAACAGGATATCAACACCGCTTACCCACATGTATTGACGGGATTCATGACTTGATTCAGTGGGATGATGAGGGACGTTTTATAGTGCAGGATGATTATCGACTCGCTCTTACGGAAGAAAAGGCGGACAATCAGGTCTATGTGCAGAATGGGGAAATGCATACGCACGGGATTGGGGCACCCGATCTTGGCTTGGGAGCTTACCGTAATGCAGTTATTATACAAGCTTTGACGAACAAGTCGATCTATCCAGTAGAACAGAAGAACGTGTTCCAACAGTTTGGAGTATGAGTGAGCTATCTAGAAGAGTAGATAATGAAGGGGTGGAGCAAAGTGAAAGCGATGGAGCATATAAGAGCAAACCTAAACCCAAAAACGTGGGAAGTAGTCTCTCATCAATTGTTGACGAAGATGATTGCTGAGCTAATGTATGAAGACATGCTACAACCGGTTGCTATAGATGAGGTGGAAGGGGTTATCTTGTATCGCTTAGAATTGAAAAGCGGTATTACTTATACCTTTAAGGGGAAAAAAAGAATCTTTGATAGTTTTCGGATCGTGAAAGACTCTATTTTGCGTTACGAGGGAGGAGAGTCCGCCCCTGCAACCAATCCTATTCGCTTTTTGTTGGATATCCAATCTACAGTGGGAATGGCACCTTTAACTACAGGCCACTTGATTCGCGAGTATAATCAAACTCTGATAGCAGATGCTCATATCTATGAGCAAAAGCAACAGAGTCGAGTAGATCCTAGTACACTTGATTATGCTGAGCTGGAAGGTGTGATGGAAGGCCATCCCTGGATCACCTACAACAAAGGTAGGATTGGCTTTAGTTATCAAGATTACTTAGCTTATGCTCCAGAACAACAGCAAGAGGTAAGCCTGGATTGGATCGCAGTGCAGCGGGGGATGGCTACCTTTCATGCTGTATCCGATCTTGATTATGGACAACTGATTCGGTCGGAGCTGGGCGAGGAGCAGGTTCAACGATTTACGAAGAAGCTAGAATTAGAAGGGGCCAAGGCTGATCAGTATTATTTCCTGCCTGTTCACGAGTGGCAATGGGATCAATATATCATTCCATTTTTCCCCGAGGATATTGCAAACAAACGCATTATTCCTCTAGGCAGGGGAGAAGATCAGTATCTGCCACAGCAATCCATTCGTACTTTTGTTAATCGTACTCATAGCGAGCGCCACCATGTTAAGTTACCGATGAGTATTTTAAATACGTTGGTGTATCGTGGTCTCCCTGGTGAACGTACCGTTGTTGCACCTAAGATTACGGAGTATATTAAAGGGATATGGCAACAGGATGCATTTTTACGTGATGAATGCCGGACGATTCTTCCCGGTGAGGTCGCTAGTATAAACTATGATCATCCATACTATTCACAATTAGAAGGAGCTCCGTATCAATACCTTGAAATGCTTGGTTGTATTTGGAGAGAAAGCATATATAGCTATTTAGAAGATGGGGAACAGCCGATTACGTTAGCCTCATTACTGTACGTCGATGGTGAAGGTGTGCCGTTTGTCTCTCGTCTGATTCACAAGTCGGGTCTTACAGTAGAAAAATGGGTAGAGCGGCTCGTCCAAGTAATTCTACCTCCGCTTCTTCACTATCTTTATAAATATGGGGTCGTGTTTTCCCCGCATGGTCAAAATACGATTCTTGTCTTGAAAGATGGAGTACCTCATCGTCTGGCAGTGAAGGATTTTGTCGATGATGTAAATGTGAGTGATGAACCACTTCCTGAATTGGAAAACTTGTCCCAAGAGCTAAAGAATGTGTTGCGGAGCGAGCCAGCAGAGGGATTGTGTCAGTTTATCTTTACGGGTCTATTTATCTGCCACTTCCGTTACTTGTCTGATATCTTAGAAGAGCATCATCAGTGGGCGGAAGAAAATTTTTGGGCACAGGTGCGCACAGGGATTCTTGCTTACCAAGCGCGCTTCCCAGAGTTGAAGGAGCGTTATGAACTCTTTGATCTTCTGCGCCCTTCTTTTACGAAACTATGTTTAAACCGGAATCGCATGTTGGATTATGGATATGCTGATGATGATGACCGTCCTCACGCCTCAGAACATGGTCGTGTGACGAACGCTCTCAGTAATGCACGAGCCTATTCAAATTAACACTAAAACCTCCCTCGTCCCTAGTGAGAAAGCAGGGCGAGGGAGGTTTTAGTGTGCTATCACCGCAAACGATTAGTTAAGTATACTAGGAAATTTAAAAAACTTGTATGCACAACATCATCCTACCTACGTAATAGAAATGATATGATATGTCTACTTAAATCAGCTTAACGTGGCGGCTCTTCCGTTTGCTAGATAGATAAATAGAATAATTTTACACCGTATAGCCTAAAGAACAGGGTGATAGAGGGGTACTTTCACTCATTTGTCAAGCACTCTTTTGTGTGCTATACTAATGAAACCGTGCTAGGTGGGGAGCTGGCGGTGCCCTGTAACCCGGAATCCGCCTTACCGGGGCTGAACTCCTATCCGAGGCTTGTCTCTGTAAGGTCAGGTCTGTGTACGAAGTGTTGAGGATCGGGTCCTGCGCAATAGGGACTTTCGAACCGTGTCAGGTCCTGACGGAAGCAGCACTAAGGGAGCAATCCTATGTGCCGTAGGGAAACCTGATCTGAGCTGAGTATACAGGTGCCGCTTATATAGATACTGTACGATGGTAGGTGCGCGGTATTCTTATGCATACAAACCAAAAGGTTGCTTTGCTGTCATACTAGTGAAGCGCCTTTTTTTAATTGTGATACATAGCATGTGTGCGAGTATATATTGTAAATTTTTCTTTGTTGCAGGAGATATAGTTTTAAAAGAGAAACAAAAATGGAAGGGTACGGGGGGTGACGAATTTTGACAATCGCCTTTGATCTTAAAGCTGAACAATTGCTAGATTGGGTTTATAAGGCTGAATATGCAGCGATCATTATTGATGGCGGGGGTCGGATCGCATTGGCAAACTCATCTTTTTTGTCTTTGCTGAAGTTAGAGCGAAGTCAGGTTGAGAGAGTGTCTTACAAACGGTTTTTATCAGTTTCAGCGGATGTGAAAAAGTGTCTCTTGTATCCACATCTAGATCATCCACGCTCTCGTTGGTTGGAGGGGCACTTTATTCATCCGTCCGGAGAGAAGCTTCCAATGACGGCTCATATGATGAGTGGATACGCCGATGAGCAATATTTTCACTTACTTTTCTGCACCCCCATGATTCAGAATGCCACTCCTTCACCATCGCAAATGGTTAACCGATTTGCGCACCAATGGGTAAACGATTTAGAAATTGGTGCTTTTTTTCTGGATGATAAGGGACAAGTTGTCGCTATTAATCATAAAGCGTGCTCCTTATTGGGGTGTTGCGCTGATGATGTAATTCAGCGCAATTATAGAGAATCGTTTCGTCTGTTATCGGAAGAGGGGAAAGAGTTGATCTCCACTTCAGCACGTACAAAGAGTAGTGAGGCGCGTGAAATCTCTTGGGGTGTTAAAGGGCGCGAAGTAGTTGTGATGATGGATGTACGCCCATTGATAGATCACGAGGTGCGGGTGGAGGGATTTTGCATTACTCTACTAGATATTACTAAAATACGTGCGATGGAGCATGAGTTGGAAGGACAAAACCGTTTGTCGATGATTGGGCAGATCGCTGCCGGAACGGCCCATGAGATCCGTAATCCGCTCACATCGATACGTGGATTCTTACAAGTATTAAAACATACACTTAATGAAAACTTACATATCAAAGAGTATGGTTATACTGAAATTATGTTGAGGGAAATCGATCGCATCAATCATTTGGTAGGCGAATTTTTACACCTGAGTCGTCCAGATGTTCATAAAAAGGAGCCTTTACGGATAGAAAACGTAATTGAACGTATGTTGCCTGTGATCCAAAGCGAGGCTAACCTCCATAATATTAAAGTGAATTATCAACAGCCTACGTTATCTTTACCCATGGTGTTAGCGGAAGAGAAGGGGTTAAAGCAAGTTTTTCTTAATCTATGTAAAAATAGTATCGATGCGATGGGGAATGGTGGAACATTGTCGATCTGTTTGCGTAGAAATGAGTCGAAGCGCTCGATTCAGATTGAGGTTGCTGATACTGGGGCTGGGATACCGGTAACGGTTGTAGATCAGATCTTTGAACCTTTTTTCACAACGAAGGAGAATGGGACGGGATTAGGACTTGCGATATGCCGGAGGATTATTGATGAAATCGAAGGGGAAATTACTTTTCACTCGACTGACTCAGGAGTTACCTTCTGTGTCAGTATACCTATGCTAGCAGATGAAGAGGGGAATAGTAAGGAGGGACAGGGCGAATAAGAGGCCGTGTCCCTTTCTTATGGACTAGTGGGTATATTCTTTTGTAAAACCTGAGATATATATAGTATGATATTTTTACGGACAAGTTAGGTAAGCATGAAGGAAAGTTGGTAATTACTGTGGCTTATCGGGCTTTATATCGTGTATTTCGCTCACAAACATTTGCTGAACTCGTTGGACAGGAACATGTGACACGTACATTGACCAATGCGCTGGCGACAGGTCACTTTTCGCACGCCTATCTATTTAGTGGTCCTCGTGGCACAGGGAAAACCAGTGCGGCTAAAATCATGGCGAAGGCGGTTAACTGTGAACAGGGACCTGCTCCCGAGCCTTGTAATCAATGTGATTCGTGTCAGAAGATAACCGAAGGTTCTCTAATGGATGTGGTTGAAATTGATGCCGCTTCTAATCGTGGAGTAGATGAAATTCGGGATCTTAGGGAAAATGTACGCTACGCGCCGTCTGAGGTTCGTTATAAGGTGTATATTGTAGACGAAGTGCATATGTTGACTACGGAAGCATTTAATGCGCTCCTCAAAACATTAGAAGAACCTCCAGGTCACGTTGTTTTTATTTTAGCGACGACGGAGCCTCATAAGTTACCAGCTACCATTATTTCTCGTTGTCAGCACTTTGTATTTCGTCGGATCGCAGTAGAGCAGATGGTGAAACATCTACGATATATCTGTGCTGAACAAGAGATTGAATGCGCTGAAGAAGCTTTAATGGAAGTAGCACGTGCGGCTGATGGTGGTATGCGCGATGCGCTCAGCTTGTTGGATCAAGTACGTTCATTTAGCGGTGATCGTATAGATGAGTCGTCTGTACGTATGGTGACCGGAGCTGTTTCACAGGATGCTGTGACTCACCTTTTGCAAGCAGTTGCTAAGCAGGATGCGAAAGCTGCTCTAGATCAGATGGAATCGCTGATTATGGAAGGTGTGGAAGCTGAGCGTCTGTTGCAAGACTTGATTTATGCATGTCGCAATTACTTACTCACAAGTACACGAACAGGAGATCAACCTGATTCGTCATGGCAAGTGCTCCTTACTGCTGGGCAATGGATGGATAAAATGGAGCAGATGATTCATTTTCAAGAGCAATTAAAACGCCTACACCATGATCGGATGGTATTGGAGTTGGCACTTCTACGATTGTGCGAGCCGCCAATACATGCGGATGCTCAAGTGGAGAGGTTGGAAAAACGGATTCGTGAACTGGAGCAGTCCGTCAAAGATTTAACAAGTGGGAAAGCGGAAATAACGACCCCGATCGAGAGAGCTACCCTATCCGATCGAAGTGCTGAGCGGACAGTTGCAAAAAGTGTCCAAATCAAACCAAACCATAAGCAATTAGCATCCCTGCAGCAGGATGCTGCTCCAGATTTGCTGAATAAAGTAAATCAAAGATGGGCTGAAGTACTTAATGAAGTGAAACGTGAGAAAATTACTGTTCATGCGTGGTTGATGAATGGAGAGCCTGTTGCTGCGACTAAAGATGCAATTGTGGTGGCATTTAAAAGCAAGATTCATCGTGAGACGACGGAGAAAGAAGCGAACAAGTCGATTATTGAACGATTTTTACGTGATGTGATCGGGATTCCTCGCCTTATTACGGTGATGAGGAAAGATTGGGATACGATCGAGAAACCTTCTGCTGCTACAGGGAGGGAAGAGGATTCCTCAGCAACTAAAACGAGTGAGACGATCGACCCAATTGAGCACGCTGTGCAAGTGTTTGGGGAAGAAATTGTAGAAATAACAGACTAAATGGCATAGGCCTTAATTAGGAGGAAGAGACAGATGAAAAATATGAATCAGATGATGAAACAAGTTAAAAAAATGCAGGCGCAAATGGCAAAGGCACAAGAAGAATTGGCTGAGAAACAGGTAGAAGGTACGGCAGGTGGCGGTGTGGTTAAGGTGGTTATGAGCGGACAGAAGGAATTGATCAGCTTGGAGATTGCACCAGAAGCAGTAGATCCAGAAGATGTTGAGATGTTACAAGATATGATTACCGCTGCTTTTAACGAAGCGATGAAGAATGTTGATGAGTTGGTACAAAATGATATGGGTAAATTTACAGGTGGAATGAATCTGCCGGGAATGTTTTAACCCAAATAAAGAAAAAGTGGGAGTGGCGAACCAGTGTATACGCCGGAACCGATTACACGTTTGATTGAGGGGTTCATGCGGCTACCAGGCATTGGACCAAAAACGGCTCAACGTCTGGCTTTTTTTGTTTTAGGAATGAAAGAAGAGGACGTTATGGACCTTGCTAAAGCCCTTGTTAGAGCAAAGCGTGACCTTACTCCCTGCGAAATGTGCAAAAATATCACAGATCAAAAGATCTGCTCTATCTGTGCGAATAAAAGCCGTGATCGTTCCGTTATCTGTGTGGTGCAAGATCCACGCGATGTAATCGCAATGGAACGCATGAAAGAGTATAGCGGATTATATCACGTGCTGAATGGAGCGATTTCTCCAATGGAAGGGATCGGCCCTGATGAATTGAATATCCCTGATCTTTTGCGCAGATTAGAAGATGATACGGTGCAAGAGATGATTCTAGCAACCAATCCCAACATAGAAGGGGAAGCAACAGCGATCTATCTATCTAAATTAGTACGCCCTTTTGGGATACGAGTTACACGGATCGCTCACGGCTTACCGGTTGGTGGAGATTTGGAATATGCGGATGAAGTTACACTCTCGAAGGCGCTTGAGGGTAGAAGGGAACTGAGCTAACGCTAATAACCAATGATGGTCGCTTAAATATAGAGGCAACTTTTGAAGGGGTCATATCTCATTACACCGAAGGGTGATGAGATATGACCCCTATTTATGAAATCAAGTAGGAAGACGAGGCAGCGTAAATAAATGAATTGAGAAATAGAGTGATAATGAGGTGATGATCGTCTGTCCTGGCGCATAAGCTTGTACCAAGAGTATGTACGAGGGAGTGGGTTAGGATGGAGCTGAGTGGTTGGATTCTTGTTGGTGTTGGAGGTTTATTTGGCTTTATGGTGATGAGTAAATCAGTGATGAAGCCATTACGTTGGATTTGGTGGGGAATCCTATATTCGGTTGTAGGAGCGGTTGTGCTGTTTTTACTTAATTTAGCAGGTAGGTGGGTTGATTTTCAGATTCCTATTAATCCGATAACCGCATTGATCACAGGTGCGTTGGGTGTTCCGGGACTAATCTATCTGATAGTGGTGAAAGCCTTATTCATTATGTAATGCTCTCAGCGGATGTAATAAATCACGCTTGACCCTTAACAGATATCCATGGTAAGATAATCTTTGTCGCTAAGAAAGTTGATCAATAGCGTGAGTCACTACAGAGCGACAAAACGCGATAAAAAAACTTCTTGACGCAAGCGAGATTGCTATGGTAAGATAGATCTTGTCGCCGCGAAAGAGCGGTGAGGAAAAAAGAAGAAAACGTTCCTTGAAAACTGAAGAGCGAAAGATAGA
>NZ_JANTPT010000005.1 GCF_024753565.1 Mechercharimyces sp. CAU 1602
ACACGATCGTTAAGCCCTCCCGCGCCGATGGTACTTGGGACGCAGGTCCCTGGAAGAGTAGGTCGTCGCCAGGCTACATAAACAAACAAAGCCCTCACTTTAATCGAAGTGAGGGCTTTGTTTTTATAAGGAATGTAAAAGTATCGAAGTAGCCTGATTCCTATTAGGAAGTCAGGCTACTTCATTTACTTTAAAGAGACCATTGTCCTGACAAATACAAGCAAGCACCCAGTATAGCTTAGCCAGCCTGTGCTGAGTGGTTGAAGTTCGTATGAGGAGGCTACGTCACCAAAAAATGATTCTGTCGATAACTGCTAGTGAGGAGGCTCTCACAAGAGCGTACAGGATGTTTTCGTCTTTGCCTAAACATTTAGTAGGAACCCCCTCATTTGAGTTGTCTAGCTTGATCTTGTCCTGCTGTGTACAGTAGAAAAGTATTCTTTCTATCTATTGAGATGCTTTTGTCTCTAAGCTATGCCCGAGCTCTTGTGCCCGTTGCTTCGCTCGTAATACGGCTTCTTGTAAAACTTCTTTCCATTGCTTCTCTTCTAATGTTGCTATCCCTGCTTCGGTTGTTCCACCAGGCGAGGTTACTTGCTTGCGGAGTGTTTCAGGTGATTCATCAGCCTGTTCTAACATGTGCGCGGCTCCTAACAGCGTTTGTATCGTCAGTGTGCGTGCTACATCTGGATCCAAACCTACTTGTGTACCGGCTTCAGTCAACGCTTCCGCCACATAATAGATATAGGCAGGTCCGCTTCCTGAGAGTGCTGTCACCGCATCCATCTGTTCCTCTTCTATCTGGATGACGGAACCGATGGAAGTGAGAAGAGCTTCTGTATACTGTAGGTCCCGAGCAGAAGACCAGCTTCCCTTACAGATGGCTGTGGCAGATAGTCCGATCGAGCTGGACGTATTGGGCATGACGCGAATGACAGGGAGGCGGTAGGGAAGAGCCTTTTCAATGACAGAGGTATGCACACCAGCGGCAACGGAGATGATTCTTTGATGTTCTTGTAAATAAGGTTTCCAAGTCTTAATAGCATCAGAAATATCTGCAGGCTTTACCGCGAGAATGAGGGTATCAGCACTTTGAACGGCTTCTGCTTGCTCCCATGTCTCTTCAATTTGATGCGCCTGACAAAGACGTTGCAATTTCTCTTTATTAGAGCGATTGATGATACGCACATCCGTAGGAAGAATGACTCCCTTTTTTAAAAAGCCTTGGAGCAGGGCATTGGTTATTGCACCCGCGCCTATAAAACAGATGATGTTGTTTTGTTCCATTGTTCATGCTCCTTTTCAACACAAAAAACCCTTATTCGTATAAGGACGAAAGAGGGTTTTCTTCCGCGGTACCACCTTGGTTGGCACATTTGAGGTGCCCGGCTCAGCTGCGCTTTAGATCCGCATTCCTTGATAACGGAGAGTACTCCGGTGCGGCTTTGTCACCGACCGCTGTTGTAGGGTGGGTTCCGATTTCCTCTGTGGTAAACCTTCCAGCCACTGGGTTTACTCTCTGTTATACATAGATAGGAATCGTACTGGTCCTAGTCATCGCGTTTAGACCATCACAATTGTTATTTTTATAATTATGCATCTGTATAAGAAAGATGTCAAGAGATGATAACTTAAATATTATGTCTTTTCTTGTTTTAAAACTCTTTCGTTTTGGAAATAAAAGATAAGGGAGAGGAAAGGCTAGTGATGATGAGGTGATTGATGATGGAGCAGCCCGATGTAGGAGAGCAGGTAGGAATATCAAGTATGAAAAATGATAAAAGTCTATTCCGAATATGGGAAGATTCTGTTGTACTACATAGAGGTGAACCTTTGGTAGTAGCAAAGAAAAATATGAGGGTGACGGAGAAGAACGGCCAGCAGCAATGGGCAACAGAAGGATTGGCGATCGGCTTTTTTTCTCAAACCCAGTGGTACCATATCTGGCTTATGTTTAAAAACTCCGATCATTATCATTTTGTTGCTCATGTCGGCTCTCCATATAGCTACATAGATCAGAAGATTACTTATGTTGACTATGATGTAAGTGTGCTTGTAACGAAAGGATACCAGTATCGCTTCGTGGAGCAGGATGAGTTTTTACTCAATCGGGAGAGGCTTCACTATTCACCAGAGATCGTAGAACAAGTAAAAACTGCTTCTTATCAGCTTGAAATCGCCATTCTAACCCGTGAGCCGCCTTTTTCTGACAAGAGCGTGCAAGCGTGGGTTCATCAATATTTTCTTCAGAAACAATAACATGCAGGAGTGGGACGATGGGTTATGATCAAAATGGGAAGAAAAACGTTACCGTGGGTTCGCTCGCTCTTCTTTGCATCGCTGCTGGCTTTATTGGTTAATCAATTTGGATTTGTTCTCTCTGTGGTGAATGGTTATTCAATGGAACCGACACTGGAGGATGGGGATCGCTTGTTGGTTAACAAATTAGCGATGGTAGTAGATTCCCCTGAGTTGGGAGATGTGATTACCTTCGAAGATCCGGGGAAAGAAAACCGTTATCTTGTTAAACGTGTGGTTGGGTTACCAGGGGATCGTATAGAGGGTAAAAATGGAAGGGTATATCGCAATAATAAACCCTTGCGAGAACGGTATGTAGAGAGTACATTAGAAGATGGGGATTTCGGACCGATTGTTGTACAAGCAGGTACACTGTTTGTGTTGGGGGATAACCGGACACAGAATGCAAGTCGCGATAGTCGCTATGAAAGTGTCGGCTTAGTGCCCATGGATAAAGTGGATGGTAAAGTGATGCTGATTTTATGGCGACCATCACTCGCGGCATCATTATAAAAGGTTGACGGGGGACGCTACAAAATTTGGAATACTGAAAACTGTCAAAAACCGTTCACAAATTGGTTTTCCGACAAGCATTTTCATCCCGCATAATAGGAATGGATGGGGACTTGTCTATTATAAAACCAATAGTGTCCCAGCGCCACCCCCACCGGCCCATGTAATTTTTGCAATAACAACACACGAGAAACAATTTGAATTGGGGGATTTTAACATGGATTTGCTTAATAAAACGCGTCGTATCTCGCGTATCCTACAAAAAAACGTAGGACATCACTTGGTGGATTTTGACGAAGTTGCACAAGCATTATGCGATGTAATCGGAGCAAACATCTATGTGGTGACACCAGAAGGCAAGATTCTTGGACTGGCTGTTAACCATGAGATTGAAAATACACGCATGGAGAAGTATCTGAAAGAACGTCAATTCCCGCAAGAATACGCTACATTGTTGATGGAGGTTAGCAAAACTTCATCCAACCTAGCAGTGGATAGTCCATATACGGCATATCCAACAGAAATGAAAGATATGTTCCGTACAGGCTTTACAACTTTGGTTCCGATTATTGGTGGTGGGGATCACTTGGGCACATTGGTTCTCTCCCGCTTAAATGATCAATTTGTCGATGATGACTTGATTTTGGGTGAGTATGGCGCAACCGTAGTTGGAATGGAAGTTCTGCGTGAACGTGCGGGACAAATTGAAGAAGAGGCACGTAGTCGTGCAGTGGTACAGTTGGCAATCAACTCACTCTCGTTTAGTGAATTAGAAGCTGCTGAGCACATTTTCAAAGAATTGGATGGTCATGAGGGCTTGCTGGTTGCAAGTAAGATCGCTGACCGTGTGGGAATTACTCGCTCTGTCATCGTAAATGCACTTCGTAAGCTAGAAAGTGCTGGTGTAGTGGAATCACGCTCCTTAGGCATGAAGGGAACGTATATCAAAATCCTTAATCCACGTCTGCTGCCAGCATTGGAAAAAGCACGTCACTAAAAAAGTGAAAAAGCTAATCTCTCTTTTAAGAGGGGTTAGCTTTTTTGTTTTTTTCTTTTCCAGCAATGAGAAGTGGTTGAGTCTGGTATAATGATAAGGGTAGTTGTTTACGCACGTAGCGAAAAATCATAGTTGGCGGTCTTTTATGTACAAAATGCCCTATATATGTAAAAGGGATTAAGTACGCCTCAGATCAAACTTACTATTGTGGACATAGTGGTTATACAGTGGGGTGAATCATCGAACAATAACAGCCTTAAAAATGCTGAAATGCTTGCTTTAGCAGGAGTTGAGTCAATTGGACAGTATGAAACGATATATACGATTTGTGCGTCCGTATCGTAAAGAAATTGTAGTTACGATGATCATTGGAGTGTTTAAGTTTGGTATCCCTCTATTACTTCCTTTACTCTTAAAGGTGGTAATGGATGACTATCTATTAAGTGATATGCCAGCAGCAGAGAAGATCAATAGTTTACTCTGGTTGATGGGTGGAGCTCTCTTTCTTTTTACAGTGGTACGATTACCGATTGAATATTTTCGACAATATTTCGCGCAATGGACAGCAAGCAAAGTATTGTACGATATACGAAATCAATTGTTCGATCACATACAACGATTATCTTTGCGCTACTATCATAACCAAAAAGTGGGGCAAATCATTTCCCGGGTAATTCACGATGTAGAACAAACCAAGGAGTTTGTTGTTACTGGATTGATGAATATATGGCTCGACCTAACAACTTTGTCGATTGCAGTCGCAATTATGTTATGGTTAGATCCATGGATGACCTTGGTTTCGTTAGCAGTCTTCCCACTCTATGGTGTGGCGGTGAAGTATTTTTATCAAGGGTTGCGCTGGCGAACAAAAGAACGTTCACAAGCGCTTGCTGAAATGCAGGGTCACCTGCATGAACGGGTACAAGGCATTTCTGTTGTTCGCGCTTTTAATCTGGAAAAGTACGAAAACAATCAGTTTGAGAAGCGAAATCAGACGTATTTAAATAAAGCACTATCGCAATCAAGATGGAACGCACAAACGTTTGCTGTTGTAAATACCATCACCGATCTTGCTCCCCTTTTGGTGATTACCTTTTCCGCTTACCAGGTAATTCAAGGGAATTTATCTATCGGGGAAATGACGGCATTCTATGGTTATATGGGGCTTATCTATGCTCCAGTGCGTCGATTGGTCAACTCATCAACTACATTGACACAATCACTAGCTTCTATGGATCGGATGTTTGAGTTTATTGACGAACAGGTGGATATCCGTGATCATCCTGATGCGAAAGTGATAAAGAACTCTAAAGGTGACATCACATTAAAGCAAGTCTCGTTTCGTTATAGTAAGAGTAGCCCTTGGATCTTAAAAGAGATTAATATGCAGATGAAACCGGGCAGTACAGTCGCTCTTGTCGGTCCTAGTGGCGGTGGGAAATCATCGCTGGTTTCCCTCATCCCCCGTTTTTACGATGTAGAGAAAGGGCATGTATGTTTGGATGGTATCGACATTAAAAAGGTTTCCCAAAAGAGCTTGCGCGACCACATAGGCATGGTGTTGCAAGATAATATTCTTTTTAGTGGATCGATCATTGATAATATACGAATGGGTAAGACCGATGCAACGGAAGAAGAGGTTATAACTGCAGCACAAAAAGCTAACGCACATGACTTTATTATGAGTTTACCCAATCAGTATGCAACAGAGATAGGCGAGCGAGGTGTAAAGCTATCTGGAGGACAAAAACAGCGAGTTGCCATTGCACGTGTTTTTCTTAAAGATCCTGCAATCCTTATTTTAGATGAAGCGACGTCGGCACTAGATTTACAATCAGAACACCTGATTCAAGAGTCACTAGCGCGCCTCAGTGAGGATCGGACGACCATACTGGTTGCTCATCGCTTATCCACGATAACACATGCTAACTGTATCTATTACATTGATCAGGGTGAAGTGTTAGAGTTTGGTACTCATGAAGAATTGATGTCATCAAATGGGCGGTACGCACAATTATATAATATTCAAAATATAGACGGAGCCCAAACATCCATGTCTCGGTAACGATCATGGAGAGCTTGGTACGGGTGGAGGCGAAAAGCAATGCCACAGCATTTTCGGGTTAATTACGAATGGGACGTGGTAGCCATTCGTAAAGAAGTGAGGGAATTTGCGCGCGAAATTGGGTTTGATGAATTGGATCAGACACGCATTGTTCAATCGGTTTCGGAACTAGCGCGTAATATCGTTCATCACGCAGACGAAGGAACCATCTCGATTGAGAAAATCGAACAAGAGGGTAAGTATGGCTTACAAATACGGGTGCAAGACTGTGGGCCTGGCATTGGGGATATCGAGGAACTGATGCGGAAAATCCTGTCGCCTATTAACATGGAAGCATCAGGGCTTCTGCACGTGAAAGAGTTGATGGATAACTTTATTATCCGAGAAGAAGGAGAAGGAACTATTGTTGAAGTTGTCAAATGGCTTGAAATGACAAGCACGGCCACAGACGCCTAAGCACAGTGGATGGTTGACTGCAAGTGCAGACAAGCTATGGCTTCCTTTTTGTTGACATCTTATGAACCTTTTCTGCTATACCTTGACGCTTCAGATTGCGTTCAACTAAAATATATGTGATCATGAACCGTTTACGTTTCAATAGAGACCTTTGATGTCGTTAAGTCATCTGTATTTCTGTTGGAGCAGGCTTATTGTTATACGATACCACTGGAAAGGAGGGCAAGCCGTGGAACGACCACTTATACAAGACTCTACCACTCCCTTACTTGCAAGCGAGGGTGTTGGAAAGAAGGGTGAAACAGGTTTGATTGCGGATCTTTGGACCTTGACCAAACCAGGCATCAACGTTTCTAACTCCTTTGCTATGCTGACCGGCTTCTGGTTAGCCGGTCCAGGATTTCAAGATATCGGACTTTTACTGTTTACGCTGCTTGGTACCGCACTGGTGATTGCAGGTGGGTGTACGTTAAACAACTTTATTGACCGTGATATTGATCCATTGATGGACCGCACACGAACGAGGCCAATTCCAGGTGGGCGAATTACTCCTGCATTGGCATTTTGGTTTGGTACCCTATGCACCGTGTTGGGTTTAAGCGTGCTCGTAATATTGGTCAATCCAATGGCGGCCATGTTGTCGTTAGTTGGCTTCGTGGTATATGTATTCATATACTCACTCTGGCTAAAACGGACTACGACACTCAATACAGTGGTTGGTAGTATATCAGGAGCTGTTCCACCGATGATTGGTTGGGTTGCGTTGACAGGAACCTTGGATCTACCTGCATGGATCTTATTTTTGATTATGTTTCTTTGGCAGCCACCTCACTTTTTCGCGATTGCTATGCGGAAAGTGGATGATTATCGAGCTGCAGGAATACCGATGTTACCTGTAGTCAAAGGATTTAAAGAAACCAAATGGCAAACTCTTGGTTTCGTCCTACTGCTAGTTCCAGCTTCGTTGATGTTATTTTTTACTGGCGTGGTGAGCTGGATCTATTTAACAGTAGCAGGTGTATTAGGTCTCTTCTATATCATCTTCGCCGTGCAAGGTATCTTTACGAATGATGATCAGGGATGGGCAAGGAAAATGTTTATTTACTCGCTAATCTATCTAACTGGGTTACAGATAGTGATGTTGATTGATGCGACAGGCCCTTTCTCTTCATAACCCATAAGTAGGAAAGTATTTGATAGAAAGAGAGGTTAGAATGGTGATGATTAGGCGTCGGAGTTGGTTTAAATTACCACTCATCTTTGGCTTGTTGATGCTCGTGCTATCGGGGTGTTCAGATATTGATACACTCTCTACCCTGAAGCCGGCGGGACCAGATGCGAAAGAGCAACTAAACATGATGTACCTCAGTCTTGGAATAATGGTTATTGTTGTTGCGATCGTATTTGCGATTTTCACTTATGTTTTATTGAAATATCGTAGAAAGCCAGGACAGACAGAAATTCCGAAGCAAGTGGAAGGAAACCATAAGTTAGAAATTATATGGACGGTTATTCCGATTATTTTACTGGCCATTCTTGCTGTTCCAACGGTGAGCTCAATATTCAATCTCGCAGAAAAACCAGCAGAGGGAGAAGATGTGATCAATATCCGTGTGACCGGACATCAATATTGGTGGGAGTTTGAATATACCGATCTCGATATTCGCACCTCACAAGATTTATATATTCCAGTAGGAAAAGAAGTGCAGTTGGAGTTAACTTCTGATGATGTTATTCATGCATTCTGGGTTCCAAGCTTGGCGGGGAAACAAGATGCTACTCCAGGCAAGATTACACCTCTTCGGATTGAAGCGGAACGTGCCGGGACGTTCCAAGGGAAGTGTGCTGAGCTGTGTGGAGCATCACATGCGCTTATGGACTTTAATGTTGTAGCAACTGAAGAAGGTGAATTTGATGAATGGGTTGCCAACATGCAAAATCCAGAGTCAGAGCCGCAAACGGAACTAGCTGAACAAGGAAAAGAATTATTCTCTCAAAGTTGTATGGGTTGTCATGCTGTTCGTGGAACGGATTTCAAAACAGAAGGAATGTCTGCTCCTGACTTGACTGGATTTGGTGAGCGCAGTTCGATCGCTGGTGTTTTGGATCATGATGAAGAAGCTTTAAAAGAATGGTTAGAAGATCCAGAGGCAGTGAAACCAGAGACGATTATGCCTGGCTTTGACCATTTTACAGATGAACAAATGGACGCTATGAGCGAATACTTATTAAATCTAAAGTAAGATCGGAAGACGAGATAAAACCAGTGAAATGAGCGACTTGGATAGAGCGTGTCATTGATCACTGGAACAAGGGGAGGGATACCATGGCTACGTTTATAATTGTTACCGTACTAGTCTTATTTCTAGTTGCGATTTGGACAGGTGGTTACGACAATAACTTCCTCCAACGCGTACGCGGTAGCCAGGCGTGGGACTGGATAACAACAGTTGACCATAAGAAGATCGGTATTATGTATCTTGCAGCAGGTACGGTCTTCTTAGTGATTGGTGGAATTGAAGCGCTTCTCATGCGGATGCAGCTTATCATTCCTAATAACGATTTCCTGTCGGGAGATTTGTTTAACCAACTACTCACAATGCATGGCACGACTATGATATTCTTAGCGGCAATGCCGTTATTATTTGGTTTAATGAACTATATTGTGCCGTTACAAATCGGGGCACGTGACGTTTCATTCCCATTTTTAAATGCGCTAGGGTTCTGGTTATTCCTAGCAGGGGGAACTTTGCTTAACTTAAGTTGGTTTTTCGGTGGTGCACCGGATGCGGGTTGGACGAACTACGCACCTATTGCACTTAACGATTACAGCACAGGACCTGGAATTGACTTCTACGTTCTTGGACTTCAGATTTCAGGTATCGGAACGACCATGGGTGGGATTAACCTGATCGCTACGATCATCAATATGCGTGCACCTGGTATGAGCTTTTTCCGAATGCCGATGTTTACGTGGACGACTTTCATTGCATCTGCATTGATCTTGTTCGCATTTCCGGCGCTAACGATTGGACTGGCGCTGATGATGTTTGACCGCCTCTTTGGCACAGCTTTTTTCGATGCAACACGAGGTGGGGATTCGGTAATCTGGGAGCATCTGTTCTGGATCTTTGGTCATCCCGAAGTGTATATCGTAATTCTACCTGCATTTGGAATTATGTCGGATATTATTAGCACCTTTTCACGCAAGCGTTTGTTTGGGTACAGTTCAATGGTATTTGCAACCTCGCTTATCGGATTCTTAGGCTTTATGGTGTGGGTGCACCACATGTTTACAGTAGGTTTAGGGCCGATGACGAACTCAATTTTTGCTGTCGCTACGATGGCAATTGCGGTACCGACAGGAATTAAGGTGTTTAACTGGTTATTTACCCTGTGGGGTGGACAGATTCGTTTTACAGCGGCGATGGTATGGGCACTTGGTTTTATTCCCACTTTTGTGTTGGGTGGGGTAACTGGGGTGATGTTGGCCGTTGTACCCGCTGACTTCCAGTTCCACGATACCTATTTTGTTGTTGCTCACTTCCACTATGTACTCATCGGTGGTACTGTATTTGGTCTCTTCGCAGGAGGCTACTACTGGTGGCCGCGGATGTTTGGTAAAAAACTTAGCGAAAAGCTAGGCTTATGGCACTTCTGGCTATTTTTTGCCGGTTTCCATATGACTTTCTTCCCACAACATTTCCTCGGTGTTTTCGGAATGCCGCGTCGGGTATTTACTTATCAGGCCAACGAAGGAATGGATGCGATTAACTTTGTTAGCACCATTGGCGCTTTTGCGATGGCTCTTGGTACGATTATATTTGTTTACAATATTTATCGTACAACGCGCTTTGCAGAAAAAGCACCAGCAGATGCATGGGATGATGGGCGTACATTGGAATGGGTAATTCCTAATCCAACCCCAGAGTATAACTTTGCTCAATTACCACGTGTTCGTTCTAATGATCCACTATGGGCAGAAAAAATGGCAGGAAATAAAACAGTGGAAGCAGCAGAACCACTCGGTCCCATTCATATGCCGTCTGCTTCCTATGTGCCTGCACTAATGTCGCTCGGTTTCTTTATCGCAGGATTTGGCTTTATCTTGCGCGCAAATGAAATTGGTGCGCTCGGATTAGTAGTCGTGGTGATTGCGATGTTTATGCGTTCCTTCGATCAAGACCATGGTTATCATATTGAACAAGAAGAGGTAGAACGTGTGGAGAAGGAGGCGAGAGCATGAGTCAACTAGATCCAAATTTGGATATGTCACCAAAGATGCCAGATACGATCGAGTTTTCTACCATGGAAGGTAAAAACAAGATCTTAGGATTTTGGCTGTTACTGGGAGCTGAGACTGTTCTCTTTGCTTGCTTGTTCGGAGTTTATCTCGCTTTAAACGGAAGTACTGCAGGCGGACCTTCAGCCGAAGAGTTGTTTAGTCTGCCACTCGTCGGAGTAGCCACGTTCTTGCTATTGTTTAGTAGTTTAACCAGTGTGCTTGGGATTATTGGTATGCATCGTAATAACCTCAAGTCGATGTTGTTCTGGTTCGGAGTTACAGTTCTTTTAGGCTGGGGCTTTCTTGGTCTGGAGATCTACGAGTTTTACCACTATGTACATGAAGGACTAACTTTGTCCGGCAGTGCTTTCGGTTCTGCATTTTACGTGTTGTTAGGCACACACGGAGGCCACGTTTTATTTGGTTCTATTTGGATTTGCACACTAATGTTTCAGGCGCGTAAACAAGGAATCAATTCCTTTACTGCACCTAAATTTTACGTGGCCAGTCTCTACTGGCACTTTGTTGACGTAGTCTGGGTGTTTATCTTTACGGTTGTTTATTTGATGGGGAAGGTGGGGTAATCGATGGCAAAAGTAGAATCTGCTACGAATAGTGTCAGCAGTCATGCGGGTAGTGGAGAAGAGAAAAAGCAAATCTTATCCTTCGCTATTATGATCCTTTTGACAGTGGTCGCCTTTGCGATCGTGATGTTGGAGATAGTTCCAGCAGCGCTAATCATTCCCATTATCTTGTTTTTAGCAGTGATTCAAGTGTTTTTACAGCTCTTTACCTTTATGCATTTGAACCAAAAGGGAAGTGCGGCTGCGATTATCTTTATCTCTACTGGAATGTTTGTGGCTATTATCTCTGCTGTTGGGATAATGATTTTGAAGTAATGGATTCTTACAGGTCCCCGTCCTCTTTTCTAATAAAGGGGAGGGGGATTGCTTTTATAACTGTGTGAGATTTGAAGGAGAACAGAAGGGGGGAGAAAAAATGGCAGGCAATCCTTTTTTTGCTCAGTTTACCTATCTAGAGAATTGGGATGTGGTGTATAGTCTTATCTTAGTGGTAATTGGTATAGGTTATTTGTATTTAGTAGGCCCGTATCGAGTCTCTAATGGGAAAGAAGTTGTCGAAGGGGAAAAGAAGTTCTACTTTATATTAGGGCTATGGGTCTATTATATGGCACAAGGAAGTCCTCTTGCCATGATGGGACATGAGTTGTTTAGTGTTCATATGTTGCAGATGTCCTTATTGTATTTGGTGGTGCCCCCACTCATCTTAGCTGGGTTACCAGCATGGGTAGTGCGACCAATTGTAACACATCGCTTGATCAAGCCAGTGTTTCGCTTTTTCACGTCTCCATTAATTGCCTTGGTTTTATTTAATGGATTCATCTCTATTTATCATTTTCCATTTATCTTTGACAGTGTGATGTCGAGCAGCTTGCTCCATGTTATCTCCCATCTTCTATTGTTACTTGCATCATTTGCTATGTGGTGGCCACTTTTGTGTCCTATACCAGAATTGGATCGCCTGAGTGGTTTACAAAAGATGGGTTACATCTTTGCAGATGGCGTACTCCTTACCCCAGCATGTGCTATGTTAATTTTTGCAGGTACGCTCCTATATGATTCGTATCAGGGTTCACATGTGTTTCCAATGGTAGAGACTCTTGCTGACCAACAGTTGGGTGGCGTAATCATGAAGATCATGCAGGAAATCTCTTATGGAATTGTATTGGGTACTGTTTTCTTTCAATGGGTGGCAAAAGAGAAAGTGAAAAATGAAAAGGAGAAGATTGTTAAGCGAGACGAGTCTAATGAATACTCTTTTCAATCTACCTCTCTCTAGTCAAATAGGGCGTTAGTGATCGTTTAAAGAAACCCCTACTGTCATAAAGGACAAGTTCCTTTTTATGATAGTAGGGGTTTTTATTTGGATATTTATCCGTCAGGTTGAAAAGAATAGCAGTTGATGACCCGGTGAAAAGGAGTGAAGTGTTTGGATAAAACTTTTCCACAGGCGTCCCAGGGCCTGTCAGTCTCTGTCCCTTCGAATCGAGCTAGCTGGGGCGATTTCATAGAATTAACCAAACCGGGGATCAATCTCTCCAACTTGATTGCCGTATTTACGGGCTATTGGCTAGCAACTAGTGGAAATATCCAGGGTTGGACATTGGGCTTCACCTTACTAGGAGCTGCACTTGTGATTGCAGGTGGTTGTATATGTAATAACGTTATTGATCGCGATATTGACCCACTGATGTTTCGTACTAGTGAACGGGCAGTTGCGTGTGGGCGAATCTCGGTTGCGCTTGCGCTTACGATTGCTATAGGGATGACGATTACTGGATTGATCGTTCTTTGGAAGTGTGCTCACCCACTTGCTGCACTTCTAGCCTTACTCGGTTTTGTCGTCTATGTCGGGATATACAGTGCATGGTTAAAGCGAACGCATTGGAGTAATACCATCATTGGTGGTATGGCCGGGGCAGTTCCGCCAATGATTGGGTATGCAGCAGATGCAGGAAAGCTAGATGGTGTCGCGTGGGGATTATGCCTGCTCTTATTGTTGTGGCAGCCTCCGCATTTTTACGCCCTTTCCATGCGAAGAGTTAAAGAGTATCGTCAGGCAGGCATACCAATGCTTCCTGTAATCAAGGGCTTTTTATCAACAAAACGGCAAATCCTTCTCTTTGTAATCTTATTGTGGTTAGCCAGTTTAATGATGGCTTGGTCAACGGCATTGGGTAGTTTTTACCTGGGTGGGGCGCTTGTTTTGGGTGGTATCTATCTGTTTCTAGCTAGTAAAGGTTTTTTTACACAGGAAACAAGCAAGTGGGCACGTGTGATGTTTCGTTATTCGCTCTACTATTTGTTAGGGATATTTATCACAATTATTATTGATGTGTTGTAAGTAATGAGATGTATGTTGATCGGAGGAGGAAGGGGATGCGTCAAATGAAGAAGTGGCTCGTTCTTCTGTGTTCATTCTTAGGAATCAGTGTTAGCGCAGGTTGTACAGATGCGAACTTGTCCGTGCTAGACCCTGCTGGACCCGTAGCAGAAGAACAGTTATGGCTGATGAAATTAAGTATAGCGATTATGGTAGTTGTCTTTCTGGTCGTATCGGTCGTCTTTGTCTATGTGGTGATCCGTTATCGAGAAAAACCAGGTGATACTTCGATTCCAAAACAGGTGGAAGGCAGCACGATACTGGAGTTGACGTGGACCATTATCCCAATCATTTTGCTGGTGATATTATCTATACCGGCTTTTCGAATTACGTTCTCCCAAACAGAGATACCACCTAAAGAAGAGTCGATTACGATCAACGTGATCGGTCATCAGTATTGGTGGGAGTATATCTATCCTGATCAGGATATTCGATCCTCACAGGATCTTCATATCCCTACTGGGAAAAAAGTGAATCTAGTGCTTAGATCAGATGATGTTATTCATTCGTATTGGGCACCTAACCTGGGGGGAAAGCAGAATGTAATTCCAGGAAAAGACGTCCCTCTTGTCTTGCAGGCGGATAAGCCTGGTATTTATAAGGGAAAGTGTGGGAAAATATGTGGCTCTGGACATGCATTAATGAACTTTCGCGTAGTCGCACAGACGCCTGCGGAGTTTGATAGCTGGGTTCAAGGGATGAAAAACCCAAAGTCTAAAGCAACTTCTGAAAAAGCAGCGTTGGGTGAAACCTTGTTTAGTCAAAATTGTATGGGTTGTCATGCTGTAAGTGGAGGAGGCTTTAAGTCACAAGGCGTGGTAGGTCCCGATTTGACTGGTTTTAGTCAGCGTCTCCTGGTGGCAGGAGTAGTGGAAAATAACCGGGAAAATTTAGGGCTTTGGCTTGAAAATCCACAGTCAATCAAGCCGGGCAATCGTATGCCTGCATTTGAATTTCTAACAGATGAACAGCGGGATGGCTTGATTGAGTATTTGATGAACCTGAAATAGGAGGCGAACGATGAAGTGGCGACATTAATTATTGTCATCGTGTTGTTATTGTTCCTCACAGCGATTTTTTTGGGAGGATATAATTTCCGCCCTACAGAGCGGTTTGATGGCAGTACGATATGGGATTGGTTGACGACAGTCGATCATAAAAAAATCGGGATACTCTATGTCGGGTCAGGACTTATCTTTTTTCTGATTGGAGGCGTGGAGGCGCTCCTTATTCGACTACAGTTAATTGTGCCTGATTCGGGATTTGTAACACCCGAAACATATAACCAGCTGATGACTATGCATGGAACCACCATGATTTTCTTGGTGGCGATGCCCCTGTTGATTGGAATAATGAATTATGCGATGCCGCTACAGATTGGAGCGCGCGATGTTGCATTTCCGTTTTTAAACTCCCTTGGGTTTTGGCTCTTCTTCGTGGGTGGGTTGTTACTAAACTTAAGTTGGTTCTTTGGAGGAGCTCCAGATGCAGGTTGGTCTTCCTATACATCCTTAGCCCTTAACGATTACAGTCCTGGACCTGGGGTGGATTATTATGTGCTCGGATTGCAAATCTCGGGGATTGGTTCGTTGATTGGGGGAATCAACTTTATCGTTACGATTGTAAATATGCGGGCACCTGGTATGACGTATTTACGGATGCCACTTTTTACTTGGACCACTTTTGTTACTTCGGCACTGCTTCTCTTTGCGATTCCGCCGTTGACAGTGGCGCTCCTTTTGCTCATGCTGGATCGCTTGTTTGGAACGGGCTTCTTCTCCGTTGCTCTGGGAGGTGAAGTGGTCATTTGGGAACACTTATTCTGGATTTTTGGTCATCCGGAAGTGTATCTCGTGGTTTTACCTGTATTTGGTGTATTTTCAGATGTGATCAGTGCATTTTCCAAGAAAACCTTGTTTGGATACTTGTCTATGGTATTTGCGACGGTATTGATTGGCTTCATCGCCTTCATGGTATGGGTTCATCATATGTTTACAGACGGACTGGGTGCGATGGCCAACACGATTTTTGGAATTGCGACCATGGCAATTGCGGTACCGACAGGGATTAAAATATTTAACTGGCTGTTTACAATGTGGGGAGGTAAGATTCGTTTTACGACAGCGATGTTGTTTTCAGTCGCCTTCATCCCTACTTTTGTCATGGGAGGAGTTACAGGAGTGATGTTGGCAGTTGTTCCAGCAGACTGGCAATTTCACGATTCTTACTTCGTGGTGGCTCACTTCCACTATGTATTGTTAGGGGCAACTGTGTTGGGCCTGTTCTCCGCTCTATATTACTGGTGGCCCAAAATGACCGGGAAGTTATTAAATGAAACATGGGGAAAGTGGCATTTTTGGCTCTTCCTCTTTGGTTTTCATCTCACCTTTTTGCCGCAGCATTTTCTGGGTCTGTACGGGATGCCACGACGAGTGTACACATATGAATCCAGTCCGATGGTTGACAACATCAACATGATTAGTACGATTGGTTCGCTGGGAATGACATTGGGGACGATTTTTTTCCTCTACAATATTGTTGTAACACAGAAGCGTGGTCAACGAGCGGGTGCTGATCCATGGGATGGGCGAACATTGGAGTGGACTATTCCTTCACCGACACCGGAGTATAACTTTGCTCAGTTGCCGTTAGTGGAAAGCTATGATCCATTGTGGGAAGCAAAAATGAATGGGGATGGTAAAGTCCCTGCAGCTGAACCACTCGGGTCCATTCATATGCCTTCCTCTAGTTATCTTCCGCTCTTTATCTCTATTGGAATGTTTGTTGCAGGCTATGCTTTGATTCTTCATTCCTATTTTGTCGCTGTGATTGGAATGATTGTTGTCTTTGCTGTAATGGGAGTGCGTTCATTTGAAGTTGATCATGGATATCACCTTGAGGCGGAAGAATTAACAGGCTCATCTAATTTGAGTGGGAAAGGGGTTCATGGTCGATGAGTGTGATGAAGTTGTCTAAGCAAGATATGGATCCATCAATACGGTTGGAGACAGCTACTTTGGAAGGGAAAAATAAGATATTGGGTTTTTGGCTGTTTCTAGCGGCGGAGACGGTTTTGTTCTCCTGTTTATTTGGTACTTACCTCGCTCTACGAACGCATGCTAATGGTGGACCTACTACACAGGAACTTTTTCAACTACCCTTGGTAGCGATTGCTACGTTTATCCTATTGACGAGTAGTTTGACCAGCGTGTTGGGAATCGTGGCTATGCACAAACATGATGTGAATCGGTGTTTTAACTGGTTGTTCGTGACGGTCTTGTTTGGTCTTTCCTTTCTAGGGCTGGAGATCTACGAGTTCGCACATTATATTCATGAGGGCTTAACCATGTCAACGAGTGCATTTGGTTCTTCCTTCTATACATTAGTAGGAACCCATGGTTCTCATGTGCTCTTTGGTTCCATCTGGATCTCATTTATTTTGATCCAACTAAAGTCGCGCGGACTTAATACGGATACCGCTCCCAAAGTGTATGTTGCAAGCCTTTACTGGCACTTTGTCGATGTAGTATGGGTGTTTATCTTTACTTTGGTATATTTATTGGGAACGTTGGAGTAGGGGGAAGTAGCAATGACTTCGGTTGAGGTATGGCGGCAATTTTTAATGCCAGGTATGTGGGATCTACGTCTCAATCTTTTGCTCTTCCTGGTTGGTTTAGGGTTAACGATTCAGATGGTAATGGAAAGACGAAAGCCGGTGTGGGAGCGAAAAATTTCCGGAATGGAGGTAGCCTTCTCTCTAACTGCCCTTCTCCTCTTTTATATGGCGGAAGGGAGCCCCATTAAAGTGATTGGACATGAGTTGTTTAGCTTTCATATGGTAGAGATGTCTATGCTATATCTCGTGTTACCTCCATTTATCCTATTAGGTGTTCCGAAAAAAAGCTGGCGCTCTTTATGGAATAGGGGTGGTACTCGCCTTGTCATGCAGATGGGTACGCACCCGATTATATCACTCATTCTTTTTCACGCCTTTCTTTCTTTGTATCATGTACCATTAATATTTGAGCAAGTGATGGCAGTACCACTACTTCATGCTAGCGCCCACCTGATTTTGTTGTTGACAGCCATGTTGATGTGGTGGCCAATCATCTGCCCTATATCAGAGCTGGATCGCCTAAGTGAGATTCAAAAAGTAGGGTATATCTTTGCTGCTTCGGTTCTATTAACGCCGGCGTGTGCTTTGATTATTTTTTCACAACACCTGCTCTTTCCTTCTTATATGGGTTCATCGGTTTTTGCTGATGTAGTGGCGTTGGATGATCAACAATTGGGCGGAGTTTTAATGAAAGTGATTCAGGAGATTGCGTACGGATCTGCGCTCGGATATGTGTTTTTTTCATGGGCACGTAAAGAACGAGCACGAGATCGGAAAGAAGAAAGTTTACGTCAAAAAAACGTCCGCCGCGATCCCTATCCCAAAATGTAGATTTTTATCGTTGTTAAAGTAAGAGAAGATGGAGCAGAAGAAATCCCTATCCTGCACTAGGATAGGGATTTCTGGGTGAAAGGATGGAAGGTTATTTAAAGTACATGAGTGAAAAGGCGATAATAATACTGAAGAGAAAGCCAGTGAGAATAAAAATACGCTGCATCTGACTCCCTTTTTCATTGAGGTGCATAAACGTATACAACTGAAAAAAAACCTGGACCCAAGCAAGCACAAAGATCGTCCAAAAAATCCATGTGATGCTCAAGTTTTTAGTTGCAACGATTAAAAAGGACGCAACAGTTAAACCTAACATAATAAAGAAAGAGAAAATAAGCTTACCACTACTCGCTGAAGATGTATCTGCCATCTCTACTGTTCACTCCTGAAAAAAGAGGTTCGTTTTTAAGTATGTGTAACCAAAGAGACAAGTATCCGTCAGTGGCAATGTTTTATCTAATTAAAATATGGATATGACTCCATTCTGTTTGTCATCGTCAAACAATCGCCAAATCTTATGCATGAAAGTCGTTGCAACGAATGGGGTGGGTCGGTACACTCGAAAGAGAAGATTTATGATATAACATTAACCTTAATGGGAAGTAAGGTAGATAAATACGATGGAAGTAAAGGAGTGAAGTGATGCGAAAGGCGATCATTTTAACGAGTATCATTTTGATTATGGCAGCTGTCATTATGATTGCATTTGCCAATATAACAGCGCCCGACAAGCCGGTGGTAGAGAAGAAAGAAACAGAAGAACCGGTACAAGAGGAAGCGCTTAACTGGGAGGTTCCGGCTTTCTCATTAACTAATCAGATGGGGGAGACGGTTTCGTTAACTGATTTCAAGGGGAAAGTATGGCTTGCCAACATGGTGTTTACGCGTTGCCCAGATGTATGCCCTCCAATGACTAGCAAAATGAGTGGTGTACAGCAAACACTGAAGGAGAAAGGGTTGGATGTGGAAATTGTCTCATTCAGTGTCGATCCTGAGTATGATCAACCGAAACAGTTGCAAGAGTTTATTGAAAAGAATGGAGTAGACACAAGTAACTGGTCTTTTCTCACCAATGAAGGCGATTATGAAAAAATGAAATCCTTTTTAACCAGCACCTTTCGCTCAGCTGTGGAGAAACAAGAAACAGGTTCAGAGGATCTACCTGTTCTTGTTAGTCACTCGACCAATTTCTTCTTAGTCAACAAAGAAGGTAAGATTGTGGATCACTATGATAACCTGGATCCAGAAACAGAAGAAGTGATCCGTGCAGTGGAAAAACTGAAAAATAAGTGATAAATGAACCTCAGATTGTGTGCCCTAGTGTCAAGGCAATCTGGGGTTTTCTATTATATATATAATGTGTCTAAATATTGAACTTAATAAAAATTGGTAGAAAAATGGACTAAAAAATATGGTAACTCTCGAAATACTATATGTAAGGTTAAGGGATACATATAGATATATTTAGAGGGGGAAACAGTAGTGTTTAAACGTAGTATTGCAATCATGATGGCAGTCATGATGCTATTTACTCTCGCCATACCGTCGGTATTTGCTACCACGGAAGAGGCGAAATTGAAGGTTGCAGTAAACAACGATGGAACGATCACCGGAACTTTTGATAAGACAGTAAAAGAAGCAGAGGGTGTCTGGATAGTACGTGTAACGAGTGACGAAAAAGATTTGCGTATGCAAGAAGTGTCTCAAATCAAAGATATAAAAGGCATGTTGGATATGATGTCGGCTAGCGAAAATGTAGAAATTAGTGGAGATGTCGATAACACAACCACAGGTACTAGTTATACGTCTACTCAAAAGTTCGCTGAGCTTAATAAAGAAGGGAAACATTATATCCATATCAGCTTTGCGGGTCAAATTAATGGAGAAGAAACCGTTCGTCATTCTGAAATTCTTCCGTATGAAATGAAGCTTAACGAAAAAAAGAATGATGACGAAAAAAAGAAAGATGATGGGAAAAAGATCGACGCAGAAACCTTAATCCAAGCAAAAGTAAATGAAGAAGGTACAGTTACTGCCTCGTTTGTCGACTCTGTGCAAACAGCAAACGGTCGTTGGGCTGTCCGTGTAGCTCCTGACCTTGAAACACTCTGGTTAGAAGAAACCTATCAAGAGAATAATTTACTGCTGGATAACCTGCCAAGCGGAATGGCAACAGAGTTTTCTGCTACAGGACTGACTGAACTTTCCTATACTACTATTAAGACGTTTAACGAGTTTAATATAGTAGGTAAATACTATGTTCAGGTCACTTTCGGAGGAACTGTTAATGGTGAAACCGGAGTGATTCATTCTGAGCCAATGATGTATGAAGTAAAACAGAAGGAAAACGAGGAGAAAAGGGATCATAACTTCAGCATTTCAGCGGACCACGAATGGGATGAGGGTGTGTTTTACCTTTATGCCAACGTAATGGATCTCAATGCTGATCAAGTTGAAGAAGGTGAGTTTACCTTTGAAATAGAAGGCCTAGAGACAAAAAAAGTGAAGCTGGATGGAATGAGTGGTTCAGTTGAGTATGCCCTTAATAATGAGTTGATGGAGGGTACAAAGTATAATGCTCATATCACCTTTAAGGGTGTAGTCGATGGTAAAGAAGTGGAAGAGGAGACCTCATATGCATTTGGTGTTCAGGGTTTAAAAATCTCCTATGAGAAAAAAGATGGAAAGCATGTTTTTGCAGGTGAATTGTTAGAGGCGATCGGTGCTGAGGGTGACTGGTACATGGTGATCGCGGATGCAGAGACGAAAGAGGTAGTTGAGCAATATGAGCTATTAGATGCAGAGGGAATCAAGCAGGAAAATATTGTGGAAGAGTTGTCTCATGGGAAGTATGTAGCAGGTATGTACTTTGAAGGTCAAACCGAAGATGAATATGAAAACCTATGGGACGTTACCCATTACAGTGAAGTTGAATTCGAAGTATCGAAAAAAGGGGTAGAAATTATCCCTGAGAAAGAAGAGAAGTCAACGATTGTAACGGATTTAAAAGAAAAAGAAGAAATTAAAGAGCAGTTGAAAGGCGGTAAGTTGCCGAGCACTGCTACGGAAGAACCAAAAGGGATGTTGTATGGATTAATCGCAGCTGCATTAGGATTGTTTGTTCTTGGATTTGTATTTCGTAAGAAAATTGTAGGGATGTTCCGTTAAGATAGCAGTTAAATATACATGTAAGACTGGCTTTTTAGCCGGTCTTTTTTTGAGTGCGCTTGGCATGGGCGCGATCTATAGTGTGAAAGTCATGAAGCCATTCCGGTCTACTTGATTGGAGAGTCAGTCTATCATAAATGTGACTAAAATGTGAACATCATTTAAGATTGATAGAAAAGTGAACTAAAATTAATAGAAAAGTGAACTAAAAATCTTAGTATCTCTCGAAATACTATTATGTAAGGCTAAGGGATTAATATACTATATAGGTTTACTAGGGGGAAACAGTAGTGTTTAAACGTATAGTTGCATCTATGATGGCAATCATGATGCTATTTGCACTTGCCATCCCGTCTGCGTATGCGACTGCGGGAGAGGCAAAAATTGAAGTGACGGTTACAGAGGATAAAGTAGTAGCTCAATTGGCTACCGTAACGGGAGCTAGTGGGGTATGGTCACTCTCCGTAGCTGACAAAGAAGATGTTGAAGGATCTGTTCTTCAAACTTCTACAGAGGTTGGCGCGACAGAATACACTTTTGAAAATGTCGAAGAGTTAAAAGCAGCAGGTACGCACTATGTAACGGTTACATTTGCGGGAACTGTAGACGGCTTAGCAACAACACTTAACTCGGCTGTGACGGAAGTAAAGGGAGAAGTTAGTGCAGGAGAAGGTTCATCTGATGAGGAGAACCAAGATCCAACTGAAAACACTAACACCACTAACACGGATGAAACCACAACTGAGAACACTGATGGGGTAGTAGAAGAAGAGACCACCGCTACAGAAGAGGTAAAAGAAGAAGCAAAGGAAAAGAAGCTTCATATCTCCGCTAGTAGTGAAGAAATAATTGCTACTAAAGAGTGGGAAGATGAAGAGACCGGTGAAGTATTCGAGTATACGGATGCTGTCGCGCGGGTAAATGCACAGCTAGACGGAATTGGTGAAAACAAAAAAGGTAAGACGAAGAAAGTAAAAGGAACATGGACATTTGAAATTGATGGAAAGCCAGTGCAAACTGTAAAATCGACCAAAGATGGGAAAGGATTTGCGGATTACACTCTTTGGTATGAGGAAGATGACTTCTTTTTGCAAAGTGGACAAACCGTCAATGTTAAGATCTCGTTTGATGGTAAAGTAGGTGGCAAGAAAAAGTCGGAGTCGATCGACTATGAACTCGTATTACGTGATGTGATGGCTAGTTACGATTACGCAAACGGAAAAAACATTGTAACGGGTGAATTGCTAGAGTCCAAATCAGCAGCAGGCGATTGGCTATTTGAACTTATCAGAGTAGATGTAGCCGAAGGATTTGATGAGTTAATTGAAAATGGTGCTTCTGAAGAAGAGATTGATGAGTACTATGAAAAGTACTTTACTGAAGATGCCTATAAGCTTGTTACTTATGAGGGTGTAGAAGGCTTGACGAAGTCCCATGAGTTTGGAAATTTAGAAGAAGGAAGTTATATTTCTTATGTTAGATTTGACGGCACGATTGATGGCAAAAAAGCATCATATATAAATGTTGTTGAATTTGATATTGAAGGAAAAAAAGGAACAGAAGTTCCAAAGGGTGAAGATGAAGAAGTAGTAAAAATTGATCCGAAACAAGATGGAGATACGATTGTAGAACAAGTAGCAAAAGGCGGTAAATTACCAAGCACTGCTACAGAAGAACCGAAGGGGATGTTGTACGGTTTGATTGCAGCTGCTCTTGGTTTGATGGTTCTTGGCTTTGTGTTCCGCAAGAAGCTCGTTTCTATGTTTCGTTCATAGAGCTAAATAGAAGAGCAAAGAAGTAAAGAAAGAACCGGCCCAGAGGCGTGTGATTTCGCTGTGGCCGGTCTTTTTTTTCCAAAAATCGGGGCTGAAAATTAGAGTAAAAGTGTACTAAAAATTTGCTTCCCCTTCGAAAATATAATATAGGATAATATATTCACTATAAATGGTATGGTTTTAGGAGGCACATATGTTGAAACGAAACGTCGTCTTATCTACTGCTTTAGCGCTAGGATTGATGGTAAGTGCATCACCTGCTCTGGCTAATGAAGCAGATGATAAAGGAGTAACAGAGATTACAGAAGAAAAAAGTGTGGAAGTAGTTGTAGGAGAAGTAGCAACGGATGCTACTGAAGACGCAGGGGCAGTTGAAGAAGAGCTTAGCGTTTCAGAGCCAACCGAAGAGGCAACAGGTGAGAATGCGACGCAGACTGATAAAGAGCTTGAAAATAACGATGAAACCGTTCATAGTGAAGATAGTGGGACTACAGTAGAAGAGAATTCAGCAGCAAGCGTGACGGAGCAAGAAGAGGGTGCTGTAGTTGAACATGAAAAGAAAGCTGATGAGAAAGAAAAGAGTGTTGAAGCCCCAGCAGCCAAGTGGACGATTGCTAGCATGCACTCTTTTGAGACGATAGACGAAAAGACATATCTTCGCCTATCTGTAGCTATACAAGGTAAGGAACAAGCAAAAGTAGCAGGTTCATTTACGGTTACGATTCCAGGACAAGGAAGTAAAGTAGTGAAGAGCAACGCAGAAGGGATGGCCTTCGTCGATTACCTGCTGAATGAAGAAAGTTCTTTACTCATGGGTGAGCAATATCATGCACATATCACTTTTACCGGGACCATTGGTGAGCTTTCTTATGTGAATGCACCGCTTAATAGTCAACACCTCATCAGAATGCCTGGTTTGGAGTTGTTTTTTGGAGAAAAATCGACTGATACAGATGCAGAGTTCGGCGGTAAAATTATTCAAGGGGAAGAAGCAAGCGGTGACTGGACCTTTACAGTAGAAGAGGTTGAATCTGGTGAAGTGATCGCTCGTGAAACATTGTTAGGTGTGAAAGGCTTACAACAATCATATCTATTCCTTGATTTAGCCAATATGTTGACAACAGGAAAGAGCTATTGGTTTACTGTTAATTTTGAAGGTGAAGTGGATGGCGTGTTTTTGGCGATGGATAGCTCCTTTTCATTAGAATTGAATGAAGAAGAGGTTGAATTGCCAGCAGCAACAGAAGAGGAAGAGCAAGTGGAGCAAACAGAAACGTTGAAAGAAACCAAGAAGGGGATAGCGAAGGAAGAAAATCTTAGCCAGCTTACCGACGCTAAAGAGAAAGAGAGTGTAAAAGAAGTGGCTAAGGGTGGTAAGCTACCGGAAACAGCAGCTACAGAGCCACATCAGATGCTTTTTGGTGCACTACTTGTTATGCTGGGAGCTCTCCTACTCGGGTTTGTTTATCGCAGATTGTCGACTCATCCCCTTCGCTAAGAATCAGATCCAACTAAGATGAGGATGGGTGTGAATGAGAGCCGTATTAGGTTTGATTGGTTGTGCACTTTTGATCGGTGGACTATATCTATTCTTGAGCAATGGGCTCTCCTTTTGGGAACAGTATCAAGTGGCTGAGGTAGATGTGGAAGCGGCACGTAAGGTGGATCAGAACTGGGATGATCGTAAGCTGCTCCCTGTCATAAAGGGAGAGGACCAACAGATGAATCCACTGCGGGGCGAACAGATTGGGAAACTAATCATTCCGCGTGTCGGTTATAACCTGCCGATTGTGGAAGGAACGAGTGATGCGGATCTAAAAAAAGGTGTGGGCAGATATATAGGAGAAGGAATGGTTTTCCCCGGTGAACAGGGCCATGTTTCTCTAGCTGGTCACAATAATACGGTTTTTTCCGAGTTGGGTGAACTGGAGAATGGTGATCGCATCACGATTAAAATGAATAGTAAACAGTTTGTTTATCAAGTGCATAAAACCTATATTGTGGATGCGGACGATACCAACGTGTTAGTGCCGACAGAAGATGCAACCCTAACGCTTGTGACGTGCTATCCCTTTGGGTTATTATCCGAAGCAAAAGAGCGTTATATCATCGAAGCAAAGTTGATTGAAGCAAAGTAAGTACAAAGGCCTTTACATCGAAAGATGTGGGGCCTTTTTTATTTTTTAATCAGAAGGAGATGGTATTCACTTATTTCAAGGCTTATATGCAAATAAAAAAATAAAAATTAATTATAATGTAACAATTTTGCTAAAGTGAACTAAAAAGGGATTGTTGTTTCGAATAAGGTAATATAAAGGTTTTTTATTCCATCTATCAAGTATTTTATAAATGGAAATGAGGTTATGTGATGACGAAGAAATTGGTATCTGCTTTTATGACACTGATTATGGTGTTTACTCTTATGGTACCGTTGGCAATAGCCACACCTTCCGAGGAGTTGGAAGTAAAACTGGATTTGGTGAAAGGAAAGTTGAACGCACATGTTCTCCCGAGCGGACAGACCGATGGATTCTACTCATATTCGATTTATGAGAAAGGTGGAAACAGAGCTAGTTGTGACATTGATTGTACTCCCGCTGGTGGAGAGATTGCAGGTGCGAGGTTAGATGTGGATATTAGCACTGCGATTGCAAAAATGGATATGAAGAAATCTTATGAAATTTATGTTGAGTATAAGTTTGGTGAACAAGGTCCTGCAATCAGTAAAACGATAGATCTAGTCTTCCCAGATAAAATGAAGATCGATGCGAATTTTAATGAGAAGACCGGGAAGATCAAAGGTAAAATGATGAAACGTGATCTCACCTATGGTATGTGGAACGTGTTTGCCAAGAAGAAAGGCGAAGGGGAAAAGAAAATCTCATTGTTGCGCTCTGATAAGAAAGTTTGGAACAAAAAAGAGTTTAAAGCTGATATCAGTGATGCATTGTTTGATTTGGAAGCGGGAGAGTACACTCTCACTGTAAAGTTTACAGAGCTTTTCGCAGGTGGACTGAAGCGGGACTCTAATAAAGTGAAATTTAACTATGTGGTAGAGGAAGTACCAAACATCGATATTATGACCATTCCACTGTATGATGACCATGGAGGATTAGAAGGGTATGATGTGCGTGCTTCAATCAACGATGATCGTTTTACCGATCAAGTGAAGGGAACATGGTATTACAAATTTATTGATGAACAGAGCAGTATCGTTGTTGATGAAGATGTATCTGATCACAATACTGGGTACCAGTGGGTGAACATTTATTATAATACACCCGGAAAGTATACCGTACAAGTCGACTTTGCAGGAACGAACGATGGAAAGCCGGTAGAGCTAACTGGTGAAAAAGAGTTAATTATTCCAAACGACTCAGATTCATCTACGGTAGGGATTGATGCTTCTCACTCCTTTGTCGATTTCATGAATCCAGAGGGTGGAGTAGAAGATGTAATGGCAGTGATCGATGTGGAGTTATACAACTTGCCTGCAGGTGAAGTAGATGGGACATGGACTTTTGAAGTTGTAGACAAAGATAATTTCAAAACGTATAAAGGTCAGGAAAAGCAATCCGTTCAGTATTCTTTGGAACAATTTAAGGAATTGGAAATGGGCAAAGGCTACGAGATTATCATCACATTTTCTGGGAAGGTTGGGAAGGAGCACGATATCGAAGTAAGTACTTCGTATGTGTTGCCGATACCTGGATTTGAAACTAACTATGAGTGTAAAGATGGCAAGATAACGTTAAGTGGTGCTGTTCTTAATGGGAAGTACATCGAGGGAGATTGGTACTTTAATCTTTGGAAAGATGAGAAGCACGTTGCAGGGGGTGAACTGCTAGATCATAGCGGACAATTGCAGGCATCGTATACTTTTGATCAATTAGGTGCTGCTGATTTAGCTACGATTACATTTGAAGGAATGATTGATGAAGAAGAGATTGTTCTGTGGTCTGTACTCCCAGTGAATGAGGGATGTAAAGCGGATCCTGGAGATAGTACTACTGTTATTACCAATCCAGATGACGGAAAAGAGATTGTGGATGATATTAAGGGAGGGAAGCTGCCAAGTACTGCAACAGAAGAACCGAAAGGAATGCTATATGGTTTGATTGTCGCAGTGTTAGGCTTGATGGTTTTGGGATTTGTCTTTCGTAGCAGAATCGTGGCCTGGTTTCGGTAAATAAAGAAAATAACGCAAGTGATTCAGTGTAAATAGGTAATCTAACCTCTTCATTTTTGGTGAAGAGGTTTTTTATTAAGTATTGAGTAAACTTAGTGATATTTTCTATTTCTTTTCACTAAAGTACACTAAATAATTTTTTGGTTACGAATAACTAGATGATAAGATAGAATTACTACCTTGAAATCCAAAATAAAGAAGGGGATTACACAATGTCGAGAAAATTTTTAGCTAATTTTATGGCAGTAGTCATGGTGTTTACATTACTAGCACCGATGACTTTTGCTACACCAAGTGAAGAGTTGAATGTCGAGGTAGATTTAAAGAGTGGAGAATTGAAAGCGGCATTGCTCACGGGTGGACAAGCAGATGGTCTTTACTCATACTCTATATCTGAAAAAGGTGGCAACCAAATTGCTTCAGCTGAGCATGTCTTTGAAGGCAAAACCCTCCATGAAAATATTAGTGATGTGCTCTCTGAGATGGATCTAAAGAAATCTTACGAGATTCGGGTAGAGTACCAAGCAGGTAAAGATGGGGATATGATTAGTAAAACCATTGATTTCCAATTCCCGGACAGGGTGAAGATTGAAGGGATATTTAAAGCAGAAGAATCTATCATTACGGGTGAATTGACAAATCGCGAGTCAGCGTATGGCGGTTGGTATATTACTGCCAAGAAAAAGGGTGAGCAAGAGGAGACCTTACTACATACCTCTGACAAGATTTCCTGGGGTGATGATAAGGGGTTTAAAGCTGAAATTCATGATGCGCTACGTGAACTTGAGGCAGGTGAATATACCTTAACCTTAATGTTTACGGAGAATGTAGCTGGATTAAAGAGAGATTCCAATAAGTTGACATTTGATTATGTGGCGGAGGAAAAGTCAATATCACAACCTAAAGTGGAGGTCGAGACGCTTCCGTTGTATGATGCTAACGAAGAATTAGAAGGCTACGATGCGCGCGCGACCATAAAGGGTAAAGATTCTACAGCTGAAGTACATGGAAAGTGGAACCTTCAATTCGAGGATGAGCATGGGGAAACATTATATCGTAAGGAGATAGATAGTAAGGATGGCATGAATTCAATATCATTGAAGGCTTACATGGAGGATGCTAATCTAGCGATCAATGTAATAGTAGACTTTAAAGGAAGGGTAGATGGAGTCCCAGTGGAGTTAAGTAAGATACAAGAGATTACGATACCCGACAACACTATGAGTGTAGATATTGAGTCCTCTCATTCTTTTGAGTATATCTCTAGCCCAGATGGAGAAGAGGAGCGCTTGTTGGCAGTAGTCGATGCCAACCTAAAAAACCTACCCGAGGGTAAGGTTGAGGGGAAATGGGAATTTAGTGTTGTAGATTATGATGTTTCAAGAGGAATGCAAGGTTCAGATCAACAGTCGGTAGAGTTTGATGAGCTTGGTATGGGTATGACTTATAATGTTCTGATAAGTTTTAAAGGTACGGTAAATGGCGAGAAGATTAATGCGGAAACCATTCACATTTTAGCGATACCAAAATTTGAAGCTGGTTATGACTGTAAGGATGAGAAAGTAACACTTAACGGTGAGGTATACATCGATACGACAGCCGAGTTCCTTAACGAAGATTGGTCACCTGAAATGGCTGAAGGAGATTGGTATTTTTCTCTCTGGAAAGATGATGAAAATATCGCTAGTGGAGAAAAATTAGGGGTGAGTGAGTGGGGAAGTTCGTATACTTTCGCTAGTATGGGAGAAGCAGATACAGCTGCTGTAGTGCTTGAGGGAACGGTTGATGAGCAAGAAGTTATTATGTGGTCAGTGTTCCCTGTAAATAAAGAGTGTAAAAAAATCCCGGGTAGCGGGAAAACCGTGATCGACAACGCAGAAGATGGAAAGAAAGTTGCTGAAGATATCAAAGGGGGCACATTGCCGAAAACTGCAACAGAAGAACCGAAAGGAATGCTATATGGTTTGATGGCAGCAGTAGCGGGTCTAGTTTTGCTTGGCTTTGCTTTCCGTAAGAAGCTGGTCTTACTTTTTCGTTGAGCTGTATGTATAAGCGATAGGAAATGCTGAAGACGGATGAAAAGAGTAACCCCCTCATTCTTGAGGGGGTCTTGTTTTGTTCTGGTATTTTATTCTGTCGAGATAGAAGGATCAGCCTGTACGCTATCAGGAATGACTTGCAAGAAGGAGGAGTCTAAGGCTGTTAATAGTGCAGTAATTTTCTCCGCTTCTTTAGCTTGTTCTGCTTTTCCTAATTCCTGTATATATAGAGTGAGCAATTCATTTAGATCTTCTTTTCCTTTTGCCGATAGGGGTTGTAGGCTTACTTTCGCGCCTTTGGCGATACGACGTTGGAGGGCCTCTTCATCCAACCCCAATTCAGGTTGTAGTCGCAAATAGACTACTCCTCCAGTCATTCCTGCACAAATCCACGGGCCAGGGTCACCTAGTACCACAGCTCTTCCCTCCGTCATATACTCAAAAGCGAACCCTTTGATGTTAGCACGATTACCGATCATTCCAAGAGAATCGGTCAAGGGCTGTTCGATTTGACCACCGATGATGATATCGGCACCTGACAGACGGATTCCGGCACGAGAGTCCGCGTTTCCTTGTACGATGAATAATCCTTTTTGCGCACCATAGCAGAAGCTTTTTCCGACGGAACCGTTAATCAGTTGTCCGTTTGCATTTGGAGATTTTAAGATAGAGACTCTACCTCCGAATGAGGTTTTACCAACTCCATCTTGCGCACCTCCCTGGACGATGACGTTCATTCCCTCTGCTTGGAAAGAGGAGAACCCATTACCAGGGACAGAACCCTCAGTAAATTGCAAGTTGGTTTCAGGGAGTTTGCGATAGCTGCCATCCAACCGATTGCGTACTCGTGCGCCGGACAAACTACTGACCAGGACACGTTCAGCACAGTGGGCACCAGCATAGGCGTAAGTTCCTCCTGCCTCGATGACGACACTGTTAGCTAAGGTAGCTTCTGCTTCTCCTCCAGCAGCGATCAACATATCTGATTGAATTGTTGTAGCTGCAACTTCGGCTCCATCTAGTTCCTTCCAGGTATCAGGTGTGGGATGTAAGAGGTCGTCTAAGCTCAAACGGGTGAGAGCTCGCTTCTGTACCAGAAGGTCAGAGCGTCCTACAAGGTCTTGTGTCCGCTCGAAGCCGAGTTGAGCCGTTAAGCGCTGTACTTCGCTACCTAGTGCGGTAAAGAGCGTCATCAAGCCTTGCACAGCTGCTTCTGACTGGCGTGGGACAAAGCGACGTAAGCCATGCTCTTTCGCCTCTTCCTCTGATTCGATTTGGGTCGCGATTCCGACATGACAAGTATCGAGATGACAGCCGCGGCAGGCTGTACAACCAATGGCCATCATGGCAAGCGTTCCAAAACCGATTCGGTTTGCACCTAATAATATCAGTTTGATGACATCGAGTCCGCTTTTAACCCCTCCGTCAGCCCAAATCTCTACTTGGGTGCGGAGATTGGCTTCTACTAATGCAGTATGAGCTGCTTTGACTCCGATTTCTGCGGGCAGGCCTACATGTTGCAATGCATGGATACGGGCTGCACCCGTACCACCATCAAACCCACTCAAGGTAATGATGTCTGCTCCTGCTTTCGCTATCCCGACAGCAATAGTTCCGATATTAGGGACGATAGGTACCTTAACGATAACTTTGGCTTTATTGTTGGCGGTTTTTAATTCAGTGATGATTTGGGCTAAATCTTCAATTGAGTAGATGTCATGATTATTGGAAGGAGAGATAAGGTCTACTCCCGTATTGGCATTACGTGCGGCTGCCACTTTGGCAGATACTTTTTTCCCTGGCAGGTGTCCTCCTTCACCAGGCTTGGCCCCTTGTCCGATTTTAATTTCCAGGATATTGGCCGAATTAGCTAGCTCCACATTAACTCCGAAGCGACCGGATGCGATCTGGTGACCCCGTGTGCGTGGATATTTGCCCAGCATATCTTTGATCTCTCCACCTTCACCGTTGAGACTCACCATATTTAAACGATCAGCCGCTTCTGCATAGGCACGGAATGGGATCTCGCCTTGCGAGCCGAAAGACATTGAACTGATGGCGAAGGGAAAGGCATGATCACCGATAGATAGATCAACGCTGTCTGGTGTTACGGTCGTCGGACCATCATTCTTTAGGTCAAGGACATGACGTAAACTGATCGGAGTCTTCTCTTCGATCTCAGTTAGTTTGGTAGCAAACTCCTGATAGTCAAGGGTGCCAGCGGCAACTTGGGTGAGCGGCTTCCACAAGCGTGGCCATGCGTGAAACGTGCGTGCAGGTCGTACTTTCTCCTTGTGATAATCCTCATAGCGCATGAGAGCATCTGTGTGAAAATCGTCCCACGATCTACCTGCCTCGTTTGTACCTGCGTAATTTACAATCTGCAGTACATCTGCTACTTCTTGATGCAAACCAATGGCGGAGAATAGGCGTGCGTAACCCCGTAATTCATGGATACCAATAGTGGAGAGAATCTTCTCCAGTCCTTTGTTGATCGCTTCAAACAGTTGGGTCTCCGATTTTTCTTCTTTGTCAGCGATACTAGCAAACATAAGTGATGGCGAAATCGCATCAGCTCCCAACCCTAAAGCGATAGCAATATCGTGTAGATTGCGGATAGCTGATGAACGAAGAACCAGGCTGGTACGACGACGTAACGTATCTTCACCCTGAGCAACGGTTGCCAGCTTTAATGACTGGTCAACTTTAGAAATTGCTAAATGAGGATCTAAGAAGAGGCGATCTTGTGTATGACAGCCCTCATCACTGAAGATTAAGCATGTCATCCCTGCTATAACGGCTTTCTCTGCTTCTCGAGCGAGAGCATCTAATCTCTCTGGAATGGTCTCTTCTTTGCTATACGTAAGAGAGAGTGTTGCTACCTGACCTCGTTGAAAAAAGTAGTGGAACACTTGCTCATAAGAGAGTGTGGCAAAGGATGTAACAACCTCACTTGCATGTGGTCCTTCTATTAAGAGTGGTGAAGGGAGTTCCAACTGATCGAGTGCGTGTTGATCAGCCCTGTTTTGCAGGGAAGGGCGCCGACCTAGATAGACACGAGTAGAAAAATGCTCCTGCTCCCGTTCACGATCAATAGCAGGGTTGGTAACGACTGCAACACTTTCTTTGATAAAGTCAGGGATATTTTGACGAGAATCTGCCAAGCAAGCCAGTGGTCCATCGTGTCCTAAAGAACGGATGGGATCACTACCTGTATCGGCCATTTGCTCCACCATCTGAATATGTTCGCGATCCCAGCCAAATGCAGCGTATGCTTGATCTGTTGCTTGCGGAAGGGCTGGGATTTGTGGTTTGGTTAAGTTGGTTCCCGAATCCTCTAGTGTTGATGCAAAGTATTGATGCAAGTTGATCCGTTGTTGGCACCGTTGTAACACTATTTGTTGTAATTCATGGTGCTCAAGGATTTGTGGTTGCGGTGTTAGTGTTACCCCGATTGTCTCTCCTGGGGCGAGAGGCTTTGGCTCGCGTACCATTTGATGGACAGGAATAACACCTTGCTCAGAGGAGAAATAAAAAGATCGATTGCTTTCAACAAGCCACAGGGGCCGTAGACCTAGAGCATCCACACTAAAAGCGCACTCATCGCCGTAACGAGAAACAATGCCAGCAGGGCCTTGAGCAAAAGGTCCCCACGCCCTACGGTAATAGGTATAAAGGTTTTGTAATGGTAGTGGAAGTTGTTCGATCTCATGTTTGATAACTGGAAAGACCATCTCAATCGCTTCAAATAGAGAAAACTGATGATGATGGATCAGTGTTTCAATCGTGCGGTTGAGGTCTTGCGAGTCACTGCCAAAAGAAGTGATAGGAATGTCTAGCATATGCGCCTCGTCACGTAGTTTGGAGATCGTATTAATTTCACCATTGTGTCCAAGTAGAGAAAAGGGCTGTACACGCGAAAAGTTAGATAAGGTATTGGTTGAATAGCGGTTGTGTCCGATAGAGGCCGCCGTTTTAAATTCTATATTGGTTAAGTCTTCGTAGTATTTAGGCAGTAAATTTGCTGCACCCATTGCTTTATAAACAACGGTACGATTACTAAGTGAAGAGATGTGGATTGGAAACTGTTCTTCCAGTTGGACTGCCAAGTCGAAACAGAGGCGCTCTATTTCATCTACCTGTGGGGATTGGAGCGCTATTTGCCAGAAGTGAGGTTCATCTGAACGTGCATGGTTTCCCAAAACATGGCTATGAACATGATCCAGTTCTTCATGCATAATAAAAAATCCTTGCCGGTCAAATAACTGCCGAATGGAAGCTTGGATCGAAGTGGCATGCTCAGTTTTAGGAATAAAGATGTGAGCAACAACAAAAGTGTCATCATTTACAAAGTCTGCATTTTTACCTTGTAACGATATCTTTTGTGACCATAAAGCACGGGGAAGATCTGTGAGTAGACCCGTTCCATCCCCTTCTCCAAGAGCAAAGCCGGAGCGGTGTTCCATTTTGACTAAAGCATCAATTGCATCTTGCATATTTTGATAAGTAGGGTTTCCATCTTTTTCAATAACGGCAACGATACCGCAACTATCATGTTCGTCTGCTAATAAATGTTGAAATCGTCCGATATGTTCATGTCTATTCATACGTAACCATTCACCCCTAATCGCAATAATTTAATAAATTTTTTAAGGGCACGCTTTTTTGTGCAACATACGTACAGTTAAGTAAATATAGAATACCATGAAAATACACGAGAAACAAGATGAGTAGATTGATGTTTATTCAATTTTGGTGATTGGAGAGGAGAAAAGAGTAGGAGTTTCCTCAGTTAATCTGTATTATAACAGAGTTGCTATATCAATGTTTATGTGTTGCATACAGCAGTGATGATCATTGAAGAGGTGAAAGCGCTTTCGTTTATTATTTATAAATATACAAAAAAGCTTATTAAATTCTATTTTTTGCGGCATATGAAAAGGAGCGAGCAACCGCTCTTCTCCAATCTTTAGAGCGGTTGCTCGTGTGGGTTATTTACGATGGTGGTTCGGGGGTGTTGATCATATGGCGTGCCGTCGCAAGCAGTCGTCCCCATAACTCTTCTCGCACAATCCCTGTGAGTTGAATCTCATCTAAGGCTTCATACATACATTGTAGCCATGCTTCTGCGCGAGTAGGGGTAACCTCAAAGGGGAGATGACGAGCTCGTAGCATCGGATGACCATGCTTTTGTGAGTAAAGCCCTGGTCCACCGAGGAATTGAGTAAGAAATAAGGTTTGTTTCTCCATTACAGGTTGAATATCTTCGGGAAAGAGAGGGGCTAAATCGGGATGTGCCTGTACCCGTGGATAGAAGGCTTCTACAAGTTCTTTAATCGTTGCTTCTCCTCCCATGCGTTCATAGAGGGAAAACGCTGTTTCGGCCACTCTAAATCACTCCTGCTCCATGGTTTTCATTTGTTTAAAGCATCTTTCTACAGCGAGTAAAGTAGTGTCAATATCATGGTCGGTATGAGCTGTAGTTAAAAACCAAGCTTCGTATTTTGACGGAGCAAGGTAGATTCCTTCTGCCAGCATCAATCTAAAGAAGAGCGAAAAGGCTTCACTGTCTGTGCTTTGTGCGGTTTCATAATTAGTGATGGGGTGATCACTAAAATAAACAGTAAGAGCTCCGCCGATGCGATTGATTTGGATTGAGATCTCATGTTTTTTTGCGGCTGCGGTGATGCCATCTTCTAATCTGCGTGCCAGTCGTTCCATGCGTTCATATACTCCTGGTTGTTGTAAACATTCTAGACAAGCGATACCTGCTTGAATAGAAAGAGGATTGCCAGCCATAGTACCTGCCTGGTAAGTTGGACCAGTTGGTGCAATTTTATTCATCAATTCCCGTCGTCCTCCATAAGCACCAATGGGTAATCCCCCTCCGATGATTTTGCCTAACGCAGTTAGATCTGGCTCTACTTGATAAGCGCTTTGGATTGCCCCGTAGTGGAAACGGAAGGCAGTGATCACCTCATCATATATGACAAGAGAACCATAATGATGTGCAAGGTCATTAACACCTTGTAAAAATCCTTCATGTGGAGCGACGATACCAAAGTTACCGACCAAGGGTTCAACAAGCACCGCTGCTACTTCTTCACCCCAGTGCTCAAGGGCTTCTTTTAGCGCGTCTAAATCGTTGTAGGGGACGGTGATTACTTCTTTAGCAATACTTTGTGGGATGCCTGCACTGTCTGGAATACCCAACGTTGACGGGCCTGACCCTGCTTGTACAAGTACGAGATCAGAGTGTCCATGATAACAGCCGGCAAATTTGATAATTTTATTACGTGAAGTAACGGCACGTGCCAAGCGTATCGTGGTCATAACGGCCTCAGTACCGGAATTAACAAAGCGAATTTGTTCCATAGATGGAATAGCATCGCGTAGCATTCTTGCAAACTTCACCTCTTTTTTTGTCGGTGTTCCATACAAAGTTCCATCGGTAGCTGTTTGAACGATGGCAGCTGTGACAACGGGGTGGGCATGACCGAGGATTATAGGACCAAAAGCCCCTAAGTAGTCGATATAGCGACTACCATCCTCATCCCAAAAGTAGGCTCCCTTAGCTTTTTTCATAAATACGGGGGTGCCACCTCCAACCCCTTTAAAAGAACGTGACGGGCTATTTACTCCGCCGACGATTACATCTTGTGCTTCTAGATATAGTTGTTCTGAGCGATGTCGTAACAATCGTGCTCCTCCTCAAATGTGGTTCCATGTACTCTTATCCATTCTAGAGGCTCTCTTCCCTTATCTGCAAGATATAATCTCAAAGGGGGAGAAGTTTTGTGTGCAAATAGAGGAAAAACATGCTTAAAAGCCTGTGAGAAACAGCGGAAATGTGGTATTCTGACAAGGAGCTAACCTTATTTTGCACATTTTCGAGAACCCACTGTAGTGTCTTATTTTTAGAATGTGAGTTTTATTGGAGGAGAGAGTCCAATGGCTTTCTTTAAAGCGGGGGACCGTTATAGAGATTATCTAGTTGAACAAACCTACCCTTTCTTCAATGGAGAATGGGCAATTGCGCAAAAAAACAACGAAAAATGGCATTTGCATCAAATTCCTTTAGTTAAACAGGCGCCACCCAGATCGATCCAGCAATATTTAGCTTTGCGGGATGAGATTATGCTTCCAGTAGTAGAAGCGTTTACGGAAGAGCGATCCTTGGTTTTGATTCATCCATATGAAGATTTGCAGTCGTTCCAATCGATTGCCTCTCACGAGCCTGTAAAGGAAGAACAGGTGATAGAGTGGGCAAAGCAGTTGTTAAGAATGGATGCCAAACTACGTAGTCAAGCTTTGCCTATGTATTTCTTACTAGATCCTCGCAATATAGCGTTAACAGTAACAGGAGATCTCCGCATCTGTTTCTGTGGTGTTCATCGCGTGACAGAACAGCAACAGAAAAACGATTGGGGAACTTTTTTTTACATAATGGTTACTGGCAAGCTAAATGCAGAGAAGGTTGATAAAATACCTGATTCTATTTCAGTAAGTAAATATATGGTTCGACTAATGCAAAAGTGTCTGCGTACAGAATCTGTGGATGAAGTTTTATCACAAATTGAGGCATATGAGCGGAAGAAGTATTCAAAAGGGTTCTTAAGTAAACTTTTTGGGGGCTCAGATCAGAACAAAGAGGAAGAAGAAAGCGTTGATTCTCACCAAGGCGATGAAAAAAAGTTTACGCCTGATTCAACAGCATTAAGCGAAATTCAGCAACATAAGACCGAGGTAGATGTAGAGACGGAACGACTTCAACGAGAGCGCTTAGAGCGAGAGCGTCTGGAACGAGAACGTCTCGAACGAGAACGTCAACGCCGGGAAGCGGAAGCAGAGGCACAGCGCATAGAAGAAGAACGTCAACGCCGGGAAGCGGAAGCAGAAGCAAGGCGCCAAGAAGAAGAGCGTCAACGCCGGGAAGCGGAAGCAGAAGCACAGCGCATAGAAGAAGAGCGTCAGCGCTGGGAAGCGGAAGCAGAGGCACAGCGCCAAGAAGAAGAGCGCCAGCGCCGGGAAGCGGAAGCAGAGGCAAGGCGCCAAGAAGAAGAGCGTCAACGCCGAGAAGCGGAAGCAGAGGCACAGCGCATAGAAGAAGAACGTCAACGCCGGGAAGCGGAAGCAGAGGCACAGCGCATAGAAGAAGAACGTCAACGCCGGGAAGCGGAAGCAGAAGCAAGGCGCCAAGAAGAAGAACGTCAGCGCCGGGAAGCGGAAGCAGAAGCACAGCGCATAGAAGAAGAGCGTCAGCGCTGGGAAGCGGAAGCAGAGGCACAGCGCATAGAAGAAGAACGTCAGCGCCGGGAAGCGGAAGCAGAGGCAAGGCGCCAAGAAGAAGAACGTCAGCGCCGGGAAGCGGAAGCAGAAGCACAGCGCATAGAAGAAGAGCGCCAGCGCCGGGAAGCGGAAGCAGAAGCACAGCGCCAAGAAGAAGAGCGCCAGCGCCGGGAAGCGGAAGCAGAGGCACAGCGCCAAGAAGAAGAGCGTCAACGCCGGGAAGCGGAAGCAGAGGCACAGCGGATAGAAGAAGAGCGTCAACGCCGGGAAGCGGAAGCAGAGGCACAGCGCATAGAAGAAGAGCGTCAACGCCGGGAAGCGGAAGCAGAAGCACAGCGCCAAGAGGAAGAGCGTCAACGCCGGGAAGCGGAAGCAGAAGCAAGGCGCCAAGAAGAAGAACGTCAGCGCCGAGAAGCGGAAACAAAGCGCTTGGAAGCAGAGCGCTTAGAGCGAGAACGTCTTGAGTTGGAGCGATATAAGGCTGAGCGCTTGAAATTGGAAAAGAAAGCGCATGAGGAGCTAGCCAATCAATTTAGAGAATATAACGATCATATGGGGATGGACTGATGCCGCTCATCCTGATTTGAAAGTTATGTGAAGTGAACAAGTGGGAGGAGGTGTCTTACCATGCTGCAAAAAGCTTTGGCTAGCTTTGGTGTGGGCACAGCAAAGGTGGATACCCGTTTAGAGAAGAAACGGTATTGTCCGGGTGAGGTTATTGATGGTGAGGTCTTCATTCGTGGTGGACAAGTCGCACAGCGAATTGACGATATTTATCTATATCTTGTTACGCATGTAGAGAAAGAAGAAGAAGTGGTTCCTTACGTAATGAAAAAGTATTGCTTGTGTGAGGTCTTTACAATAGAGCCTGGTGAGTATAAGATTGTCCCTTTTAAAATACGTCTTCCGTATGAAACCCCTATGTCAACAGGGAGATTTCCGGTTTACTTTAAAACGGGATTGGATATAAAACTGGCCGTTGATCCAAGCGATATTGATCGAGTGGAAGTAGAATTACACCCTGCAGCTGATCAGATGATTAAAGAGATTGAAGAAGCTGGGTTCATCTTAAAAAAGGTGTTTTGTCAGAAAGAAAAAGGGCCACAGGAATTTGTGCAGGTTTTTCACTTTCGTCCTGCTGGCCGCTATCACGGGTATGTAGACGAACTGGGAGTGGTGTTTCATTTGGACGCTGACACAGTTCGAATGGAAATCGATATATTGCGCGGTTCCCTTACTTTAACAAGTACATTTATGTGGGCGATTGATCATCCCGAAGATTCATTTAGAGTAAATAACGAATTGCAGGAAGGACAACGTTCTAATCCGTTTGAAAGCATGAAGTCTTTACTGCGGCAAGGGATTCCCATTAGAGGAGGAAGTTAAGAATGTCATTTTTTTCAAAAGCACTCGCCAGTATGGGAATTGGTGCTGCGCGTGTAGACTCACGCTTGGAAAAGTCGGTCTACCATCAAGGGGAAACGATATTTGGGGAGATCTATATTCAGGGTGGGCAAGTTCGACAAAAAATTGATGAAATATATCTTTATCTCATCGTCCGTTACCATGAGGGAGATGCAATGAAAGAGTATAAGATCGATGAATATCGGATCTCAGAAATCTTTGAGATTGGCCCGCAGGAAAATCGAGTCGTTCCATTTGAGATTCAACTGCCGTATGACACGCCTTTAACTACTACTGATACCCTGATTTACTTGAAGACGGGCTTAGATATTCAAATGGCTATTAATCCCAATGACGAAGATGGAATAGAAGTACGTGCCCATTCAATGGTGGAGAGAATTGTGACTGCGATTGAAAGTGTTGGGTTTCACTTAGAAGAAGTGGAATGCGAATTAAGTAATCACTACTCGCGGTATCCGTTTGTACAAGAATTTAAATTTGAGCCTAACTATGGGTATAAGCAAGATATTGATGAATTAGAAGTTATTTTCCATGTTGGTGAACATCAAGTAGAGGTGGACATGGAAATAGATCGTAAGGCGAGTGACTGGATGGGTTCACTTGAAGAAGCTTTAGCATTAGATGAGCGAATTGTTCGTTTTACGGTTTTAAGAGAAGATGTGGAAGAGCGTTCTAACAACCTCGAGTTAAAAATCCGTGATATATTAGAAGAACATGTGTGATTAAGGAAAGCGACGAAGACTCTAGTATCACAGTCTCGTCGCTTGTTTTACAAGTAAACCTCTTACTTTTTCTTTTTTTGTTCTGCTCCTAATCCACCTAGCTGTAAATCTGCATTTCCCCCTTCTCGTATGTCTTCCATCATACGTTCCATTCCTTCAGCATCTCCTTGAGTGGTTAGCCCTACATTTAAGGTTCCACTTAATGTATCTACATTTAATTCTTGGATTTTATATTCTATATTTTCAATTACTAAGGGCTGGATTTCACTGAGTTTCGTTCTTAACTCAGCATTTTCTTTTTTTACTCCCTCAATTTCTTTTTGTAGTTGATTGATACAGTCCCATAGATAGGCATACATATATTTTCCCTCCGCTGAAGTGATATTGTTAAAGTATATGGGAAATCCAATATATTTGAACCGATAGAACGAAGGATGGCACTTTTTTTGTGTGGGCGAATAAAATAGGGGTAGGAGCATATAGATTTGTGTGAAATCGAGAAGGGAGAGAGCATCGTATGTATGACCCTCAATCCTTTCAAAAGTGGAGTGTACTAGCTAAAAAATTTTTTGGAGAAGAGTTTTGGTCTGAGACGATGGGCGATACAGAAGGGGCTTTTTCAGGACCTAAGGTAGATGTGTATCATACACAATCAGAAGTAATTGTGTTGATCGATATGCCAGGGATTGAAGATGTTTCGCAGGTTACTTCCCGGGTTCAAAATCAAACACTTCATCTAAAAGGTGCATACCGCTCTCGTTATCCAGAATACGAGGCAGTTCTAAGAGAACGTGACTCAGGCGCGTTTGAGCGGGACATCGATTTAAATGTACCAGTTACTACTAAGAACAGTTCGGCATCGTACAAAAAAGGTATTTTGGAAATACGACTACACCGGTTAGATCTGTAGTTAATGTTCACATGATTTTGCTTCCCCACATAGGATACGTTAGCAGGCGGTTGACGTAGGAGGGGTGAGCAATGGCCACTATTAATAATATTTTCAATTTAAAGATCCAAAGTGTTTCCAGTGCTGGTTCTGTCAACTTTGGGAATACCATTAATATTGGGGCGGAAAGTAACAGTAAGTCGTTGGGCGGCTCATCCCCAATCGGTGATTTTGCGAAAAATATTGACTTTGAAAGGAACTTAGAGATTGATCCGGATGTATTCGATCAATCACGTTAGTGGCAAGGTGAAGGGGTGCTTCACTTGATTCGAATCATGATTTTTTCCGTTAATGTGGACACTGTAAGCGATGCGGGATCGGTTAACATCGGCAACACAATGAACCTTGTCAACAAGTCACCTCAAGGCTCTTTACCCCCACCTGTAGATCAAGATCAGCCAGCTCCTGAACAACCTACCCCGGCATTGCCAGGAGCTGAAACCCCGCAAAGTCCTGGTACGATCACTCCTCCTCTATCAATGCAGGAGCAGATGGTATCTGCATATTCTTATACTCAAACTTATCCATACAATACGGATAAATGTATTCACTTAGGTAACATGAGTGTGCCAGGAATCGCAAATATAGCTCAATTGTTCGATGGTAGTGAAAAGGAGCGGTAGATAGAAAGTAGATGGGGAATCATGGTTTTGAACGGCACCTTTTGTGGTAAACTTATGGGGATCATGCTATGGAGGTGCTTATTGTGATAAAAGAAGGAGATATCGCTCCATCCTTTTCCTTGCCTGCTTCAAATGGCGAGAAGGTTTCATTGGCAGACTTTAAGGATGAAAAAAATGTTGTTCTCTATTTTTACCCTAAAGATATGACACCGGGATGTACGACAGAATCATGCGAGTTTCGTGATCAAACAGAGGCATTTGCTGATTTAGATACGGTTATTATAGGTGTTAGCATGGATGATCTCGATTCTCATGAAAAGTTTATTGCTAAGTATAACCTTCCTTTCTTGTTATTAAGCGATACTGATGCGGAAGTGAGTAAAGCGTACGATGTGTATAAAGAAAAAAATGTATTTGGAAATAAGAAGTTAGGTATCGAGCGTTCCACCTTTATTATTGATAAAGAGGGCAGGATCGCCAAGGCATATCGGAAGGTGAAAGTGGACGGTCATGTGGACGAGGCGTTAACATTTGTAAAAGAACAGCTAACCTAATAAAAAGAAATGTACATATTGAGATGGTGCAGTGTGAACAGCGCACCGTCTTTCTTTTTGTGTATAATGAGGGATAAGAGAGTTTAGTCATGAGAAAGGTGTGTAAGGAAAAAGATGACAGCTAAACCGAAGCGAGTTCAGACAAGAAAGATTTTAGATTCGCTTGCACAGATGTATCCGGATGCTCATTGCGAATTAGACTACCGCAACCCGTTTGAATTACTAATTGCCACAATCTTATCTGCCCAATCAACAGATCGACAGGTTAATAAAGTTACAAAAACATTATTTACCAAGTATCCGACGCCGTCTGCGTTTTGTGAAGTAACGGATGTAGAAATTGCAGAGGAGATCAAAGGATTAGGTTTATATAGAAATAAAAGTAAAAATATCCTGAAAACATGTCGGATTTTAGTGGAAGACTATAATGGAGAGGTACCTGCGAACCGAAAAAAATTAGAGCAACTACCCGGTGTAGGACGAAAAACAGCCAATGTTGTCTTAAGCAATGCTTTTGATATTCCTGCCTTGGCGGTCGATACTCATGTACTGCGAGTAGCTAATCGTCTTGCCCTAGCCGATAGCGATTCGCCACTTCAGACGGAGAAACAGCTAATTCGGCGAATTCCACGTAGAGAGTGGACAGATGCACATCATCGAATCATTTGGCATGGACGACGTGTTTGTTCAGCTAGAAAGCCAAAGTGCTCCTCCTGTGAGTTGTTGCCTTACTGTTGGTATGGGAAACAAGCGATCCATTGACAAAAGGTTGATTTCGCCTATACACTATTGATAGATATTCTAATTAAAGAATCATTTTATAGACTGGGATGCAAAGTGGGTGATGTAGATGGCCATGATAGATATGAATGGTCGGTTAAAACGGGCGATCACAAGGTTGAAAAATAATAGCGTACGCATCACACCACAGCGGCATGCGATTCTCGAGTATCTGTTGGAAACATCAGGGCACCCAACTGCAGATGAGATATATAGAGCGCTTGAGGGGAAATTCCCCAACATGAGTGTTGCAACAGTGTATAATAATCTGCGGGTGTTTAAAGAAGCAGGGCTTGTACGTGAGTTGAACTTCGGGGATGCATCCAGTCGCTTTGATGCAGACATGAGCGATCATTACCATGTCATCTGTAATGACTGCGGAAAAATGGAAGACTTTGAGTATTCATTGCTGCTGGATATGGAAAAAGAGGCGGCTATAAAAACAGGCTTTATTGTAGACTCCCATCGATTGGAGTTTTATGGATTATGCCCCGCTTGCCAGAAGCGGGAATAGAAACCCCCCTTTGCCAACTTTGCAAAGGGGGGTTTTCAGTGAGTCCAGCATGGGAGTTTATAGGCTTATAAGTTGAGTACGATGAGGGAGAGGGTAAATGCTATTCCAATTATGCTTGTGCAACAGGAGTTAAGTGCGCCCCTTCAAGTGGATGGTCAGATGAGTGATATAGGGTAGCGATGGTATCTGCATAATTTTTCTCCACTTGAGAGATACGGATCTTGAGAGTAGGGGTAAGTTCTCCTTTATCGGCTGAAAAAGGCTCTTTCAAGATCGCAAATGTTTTTGGTTTTTCGTAGGAAGCAAAATCTTTTAGTAAACGATCCATTTCCTGCTGGATCAGTTGTGAAAGTGCAGGGGATTGATTCCACTGCTCAGGAGTGGTTTCTGACCAGCCGTGCTTTTCTGCATGCGCTTTCAAAACTGAAAAATCAGGAACAATCAGAGCCGATACATATTTGCGGTTGTTGCCGATTACGGCAGATTGCTGTATAAAGCGGCTCATGGAGAGCCTTTGCTCTACTGCTTGGGGGGAAACATTTTTACCTGTAGATAAAACGAGAATACTTTTTTTGCGGTCTACAATTCTGATACAGCCATCTCCGTCCATCTCTGCAATATCCCCAGTATGGAGCCACCCATCTGTAATCGTCTCTGCAGTTTTTTCCGGTAAGTTGTAATATCCCATCATGACGCTCGGGCTTTTCGCAAGCAACTCGTTATCGGCACCTAAACGAACCTCTGTACCAGGCGCAGGTCTACCGACCGTACCAGGACGTGGTTCTGTTAGTCTTGTACAGGCGATGAGGGGGGCACATTCTGACATTCCATACCCTTCAACAATAGGAATGCCGATTTTTGTAAAGAATTTGCAAATCTCTGCGTTTAGCGGAGCGCCACCAGAAACCATCAGACGAATTCGACCGCCCAGTTGCTCATGGATTTTTGTAAAAATAATCTGTTTTGCAAGAAGGTATTTCCATTCGAGTGAAGAAGGCAGCGGGTTATTATACGACTTAGCCGTGTGTTGATAGCGTTGTTCTGCAATGGACAATCCCCAGTAAAAAAGCTTTTTCTTTAAGGATGAGCCCTGATGGACCTGTTCAAATATACCTTGATAAATTTTTTCGAATAAGCGAGGCACACTGACGGCAAGCGTGGGTTGTACTTCTCGCAAGTTTTCCGATACAGTGTGGATACTCTCAGCATAGGCAATGGTACCACCTTGGTATAAGAGGCCAAAATGAGCAACGGTTCGTTCGAAAATATGAGATAATGGTAAGAATGACAATGTTCGGTCACGATAGCTTACATCTACAAATTGTTGCATAGATTCAATGTTGTTTAGGATGTTGCCGTGTGAGAGCATTACACCTTTAGGTTTTCCTGTGGTTCCTGATGTAGGGACGATGGTAGCTAGCTGTCCCCGCTGGCATTCTTTCCATGAGGTAAGAGATTGTAAGTGATTAGAGCGCTCTCCTTCTTCTAATAACTGTGAAAAATTAAGGATGCGTTCATCACTCGTATCTACTTCATCACTCATCAACACTAGCTTCGTTAGCGATTGAGGCCAGGAGGAGACCTGTTGGAGCCGGTTGCGATTCTGAACAAAGATAAGGTTGACATCGCAATCTTCCAGAATATAAGTTACCTTTTCCCCGACGAGTGTAGGGTAGATTGGGACAACGACAGCTCCTAAGCTTAAAATAGCAAAATCAGCGATTGCCCAGGCGGGGGAATTGTCGGATAAGATTGCTACCTTGTCATTGGGACCCACTCCTAGTTTTTTAAGCCCACTGGCAGCGTGAGTAACTTGCTTCCATAACTCTGCATACGTACAAGACCGATAAGCCCCGTCTTCTTTCCACATCAGTGCCTTTTTGCTAGGGTAGCGATGGGATGAACGATGTAACATATCCACTAGATTTTGTGGTAGCACAGTTTAACCCCCTTTTAAAAGAAATGATAGAAAAAGCAAAGAACTTCAGAAAGTACAGTTTTAACAGAAATGAAATCGGTTTCAATTTGGTGTAAACGATTTCAAATAAACTCTTACTCGTATTATAACGAATGATAGCGAAAAAAAGAACACTCTTTGACGATAAATTGTCATTTTTACTCTCTAAAATCAAAGGAGATTCCAATTTAAAATGATATGAAGCTTTGCTTTTGCAATATTCTATCGGTCAGAAAAATATAGCTTTATAACCATTTACAACTCTACATTTCCATAATATAATCAAAGATGTACAAGCCCAACTTACGCCTATCAGAGGAAAGTTTATAATATAGTGTATACTTATGGATGTTATAGTGTGCTATATGTACAACGTTATGAGCAGTTATTCTCGTGGGTAGTAAGGCAGTGTAGGAACCTAATCTACTATATAGTATGTTTCATTTTGTTGCTACACCCGATCGTTGATTCTATGAAACGAGAAGCTGGTCATTCCGATGGTAGAAGTTAGTATGGGGTATATTTGAGTAGGGTCTAGAGGAGGAAACAGTTTGAAAAGAAGAACACTCACTACTTTGCTATTATTAGCGGTATTTGGGTTTATGACAGTCGCTGGATTTTCGTTAAGTGTTACGACATATGCAAATCCAGCTAATGATCCAGGGGATCCACCAACGGATCCAGAGGATCCACCAACGGATCCAGATAACCCACCAACGGATCCAGAGGATCCACCAACCGATCCAGAGAATCCACCAACCGATCCAGGGGATCCACCAACTGATCCAGGGGATCCACCAACTGATCCAGGGGATCCACCAACGGACCCAGGGGATCCACCAACGGACCCAGGGGATCCACCAACGGATCCAGAGGATCCACCAACGGATCCAGAGGATCCACCAACGGATCCAGAGGATCCACCAACGGATCCAGAGGACCCACCAACTGATCCAGAGGATCCATTAACTGAGCCAGATACGGGTAACTCCGGCGATGGGGAAGCCAATGTAGGTAACGATAGCGGATATTCCCAAGGTGAGCAGGGTACTTCTAATGAATCGATCGTTAATACTCAAGCAGGGATAGGTTCAGATAGCATTTTACTAGCCGATAGTTCAGCTGCGAGTGATGGTGAGTTAGATAAGAATCAACCTAAAACAGAGGATGGCGGTAAATTAGCCAAGACAGGTGCTAGCCCACTTCCTTTGTTGCTCATGGGTTTTGGGATGCTTGGAATGGGCGCTACTCTGTTTCAACATTACCGCAAAGTAGTATAGAGGATGCGTCAGATTGGCTTGCTGGTTAGTGTTTGGTTGATGTTGTTAGGCGGCTTAGTCGTATTTGACCAAGGACAGCAGTGGTTAAACCAACAACAAGCGATCAGTGAGTGGCGTAAAGCTGGAATCAAGGAGCCCCAACCTAAAGCAACTGTGGTTAATTTCACGCTCAAATTAGCCCGTCAACTGCAACACAAGAAGCTTATTTTTTCGCCACAGGGGATACGGTGGGAACAGAGGCCGCGGAGCGGAGAAATATTTGCGCAAATCTTTATTCCTAAGTTGGGTGTAAAAGTTCCCATTGTTGAAGGGACATCAGAGAAAGAGTTAGAGCGTGGGGTAGGGCACCATATAGCATCTGTACTGCCCGGAGAAGGAGACAATGCGGTGTTAGCAGGACATAATAATACCGCTTTTACTGGACTGGGTAAACTTGTCGAAGGGGATCAACTCATAGTGGAATCAAAAGAGGGTGTGTTTACCTATATTGTAGAGAAAACCTGGATTACAAGCATGGATGATCGCACGGTAATCGTCTCACACGAACAACCTCTTTTGACTGTTTATACATGTTATCCATTCGATGAGATAGGCTTTGCAGAAGAACGTTATATCGTACAGTCACGATTAATTGGAATAGAATAACTTTTGTACCCATCTATTTTAGTAAAGGGATATAAGGGTTTGGACCCTTATATCCCTTTTTGTTTATTGCTTTACGTCATGATCAGACATGGGCGCGTGTTTTGGATCAACCGATAAAATAGCTTTACAATACATACACTCATCTGTTTTCCCCAGAAGTTTTGTCACGCGATGACATTGAGGACATTTTACCTTAGGGGCATTTGTGGAAAGGGTGCCAATCCAGAAATAGATCCCAACACTTGCAAATACAGCGAGCATGCCAAAAATAAAGAAGATCGGCATTGCTTTTGGCCATAGGAAACCAAGGTACATGATTCCGAAGCCAATAAAAATGAGCAGTAGGGCAAAGGTACGAATTTTATTTAATTTGCCGGATAGCATAGAAAAACCTCCATCATGAAATGCGATTATGAATGTAGTATATCATGCTGTGGTTATAGGTTAAAAGAACGATTAGTGAAGAATAAAAGGGTGGAAGTGTGTAAAAAGTTTGCCATGAGGGTTGACTCCACGAGATTATAATGCTACCATAGTACTTGTCGCTACAATAGAGTGTAGCACGAAAGAAATGATAGAAAACGTTCCTTGAAAACTGAAGAGCGAAAGATAGATCCAAGTCAGTGAAATTTGAGCAATCAAATTCTTTTATGGAGAGTTTGATCCTGGCTCAGGACGAACGCTGGCGGCGTGCCTAATACATGCAAGTCGAGCGGAGGAAACACCTTCGGGTGTGGA
>NZ_JANTPT010000006.1 GCF_024753565.1 Mechercharimyces sp. CAU 1602
GCCACCCCCAGCTTCTCCCCCTAAAAGACCTAAAGACTAAAAGCCTCTCTGTTCCCCTAGTGAATATAAAAAGGGAAGTGGCTTGTTGCCACCCCCAGCTTCTCCCCCTAAAAGACCTAAAGACTAAAAGCCTCTCTGTTCCCCTAGTGAATATAAAAAGGGAAGTGGCTTGTTGCCACCCCCCGTTGTAAGATCCAAGCAAATTATTTCCCAAAAGCCTGTCCAAATATATATGTTTATAGTGACAGTGATTTCATGGGAACATACGTTTCTTATGACCGCTCTATAGTGACAGTGATTTCATGGGAACTATTGTTCTTGATTTCTTTCTTTAACTGCTGAACCCTTCTGACAGTAACTTGCAGTTCTTCAGCTAACATCCTGTTTGTCATATCTGGACTACTCTCTAATAGCTCACGTAACTGACCAATTTTCTCGTCTACTTTCTGCCGTTTGTTTTTAATATGTTCCTCTTGAGTAATTGATCCACGCTTATCCCTTACATATTCCGTATTCCGCTTCCGCTTAGTCTCCCTATTAATTAATACTCGCATATGCTCTATTTCTTCATCAGTAATGTCTAGCTTGCGAATAATTGTTGAGGCCTTTTCAGGCTTAATAAGATTGCTTGGTAAGCCAATCATTTTGTATTCATTTGCTTTAAAAGCTTTTAAAAAGTCTAAAGCGTCTTTACAAGCAGATTTTGCTACAGATTCTAATTCTTTAATTAACAATGGCTCTTTAAATCTCTCATTTGCTTGTCGAGCAAATACAATCGTGCTTTTTTGTTCTTTGAGAATCAAGGCGATTGTAAAACAGTAGGTATATAAGTAAGTATTCCGGTATCCTGTCATTACCCCATTTCTCAAATCCAAAAGACGATCTAGATCATCTTTTTTCTTTGTGTTAAGGGAATATAGATTAACAATACCCCTTGGTGAAGGTAAAACAACTACCTCTTTTTTCTTCTTTTTTCGCCTACTCTTTCGGGTATCTTCAATAGGCGTACAATAGCTGTAGAGTGTCCCTAGATCGTATTCAACTGGATTCCATATATCAACGGTGGTTTTAGCCATATTCTTTTGATTTACCGTATTAGGAAACCGTAAGACCCGTGTGGGGTCTGTTGTCTGAGAGTCTGCTCCTAAAAAAGAGAGCTTGGATATATATTGCGAGGTAATGTATCGGCTTAACCATGAGATGGTCGGAGCCGCCCCACCTTTAATTCCATAGATGAGTTGCAGCCCTCTACCACTATCGATAAGGAGGTTTGGCTCTGGTATTACCTGATCCAGTATAAGGGCTTGAATCTCATCGCCTGCTTCTTCTACTGTTGCTCCTACATTGTATATATCGAGATCTAACCCTATATTACGAATTTGACGTAAATCTGACTCCTTACGGCTACCAAAACTGAATGCATTAAGAGAAAGATAGATATTGCTTGTCGTATTCATCTCTGCATACTGAATCATTTTCTCAATGTCTTTCATTCCCCAAGATCGTTGAATTCTCTGTGGAAGTTGCAAAGTAGATATAAATCCCGTCTTTTTATTTGCAGAAGCGTAACACTCTGTCCATCTTTTTATTTCTGTTTCTGTCTCCACTCGAGCCAGAATAGACATAACTAATACTCTCCCTCTGCGGGGAAACGACAAATTATAACCAATAAATGCTGTTGCATACCCTGCCTCAGGAATGGTATCATAAAAGCAAAAGCAGAATCAAAATGTAAAAGGGCATGAAGATGACCTTTTACTACAACAGTAAATACCTTGTCTGAAGACCGTTACTAGTTTGGCGACTGGTGGAACGGTCTTCCGTCGTTTCTACCGCCTCTATTTTTTTCCGTTACATTGATAGTAGCGTATCCACCCTCTTTTTGTCTACTAGATTCAAACAACGTCTTTTATTTCCATTTCTCCTCTGCTCAACCATCAACGTAAAAAGCCCATTCTATCCCTCTTAAACCTTTGATAGAGGCAGGGAAAAACTTTTCGCCCGCTTCTAGCGGCTTCGCCCTTGCAATGATAAGAGGGCGGCGCAGCTGCCTTGCTGACAAGGGCAATTCAGGGGGAAAAGCGGCTCTACTTTGCCCTTGTCGTATTGTACTGCCGCCCCTTATCATTGCAAGGATCAAAAACTTTTTCCCTAGTGCTTTATACTTAAGTAAATTTTAATGATTTCTCAGTAAGTTACAGGAGATATTTGGAGGAGATATTAATGATCAAAATCGAGAAAAATGACCAATTCAAAGGTAGTGAATTACAACGAATAATTGATCATCATTTCCTGAGCCTATCACAAATCGCTGAGAGGCTTCATACGACACGTAAAGAAGTAAAACGTCTGGTCAACGAAAATAAGCTAGTCCCTAGTATATCTAAGCCGGATGCACTTCTCTTCCGACTGAAAGATATTAATCACTTACAGCCTGAATATACCTCAAAAGCTAATCGCATATGGTCTGACCAAACAGGTACTACTCATAAGAGCCTCAAGTTCTTTAGTGAGCATAAGGAATACCTTGATCAAATAAAATCGATCTACGTTTATTTCAACCATATGGACGCTATCTTGGATGGATACTATGAAATCCCTTCAATGATGAACGGAGAGAGATTTCAATACTTAGACTCTCCGCTAATGATCATTCGAGATATTAAAGAACAAGAAGTTTGGCTAGGAGGATGTAATTGCGGATATGGAGGAACAGGTCCTCATGGATCTATGGATTTGCTTACAGATCTCGGATTAGACAATGAAATGGTTCAATTGATTCCGAACCACCATGTGGTCAAATACTTAAGGGATCCACAAGATGCTTCATGGGAAGCAATTTGTCATAAGGGGACTGGCGGGGGTGTCTACTTACACCAAAATCAATTTACTTTGCTCAACTCCTCACCTGATTCTGAGGCTTTGGAGTTTGTACAGAGGTATCAGCAATTCATCCCAGACCCCATTTCATTGACTATTTTTGAAAATAACGAGGAAATTACTGAGAATGACTACTACTGCGAAAAAGAAAACGAATTCTACAACACCGTTATCCAAGATCGATCCGGAAGAAAAATTTGTCTGAATCCCATGATTTATAATCAGCCGTTAAACCAACAAGATCATTGGATTGGCATTTTGAATACATTCGGTTTTTCAATGCCAGAAAATGAGTCCTTCTTTGATAAAATCAAACGAGCATTTTCTGACTAGTAAAAACATCGGGTTTACGACTTTACCCTTTTCGGGTAAAATAAAGGTGTGGATGTTAATAATAAAGACACGAACTCGGTCTCACCACCGAGTCCGTGTCTTCCTAGAGAGACTTATTTGTCACAGGAAGTCCGGTTCTCGTTGGTAGCGATCCCGGACTTCTTGCTGTTCTTCTGTTGTAGCCAATGGATTAGGATCGGTGGCCCGAAAGCCAAAAACCCCGGCCAAATCACAAAGACTAAAACATAGGAAAGCAAGTCCACCATATGGATTCACCTCCTTCCACATGAGTCTCATGGGAAGCATCACCTCCTTTACGGGGATTAGTATAGGGTGTAATCTGCTTTAGACCCTATTCTCTGTAAACACAGAAAACAAGTCGAATTCAGACCCTCTTCTTATCCTCCTGGAGATGACTAGTTCCTCCAAAGGCTTACGTCCGGCACCTAACGAGCTCGTGCCTTTCTATGATCATATCACTTTTGGGTGATAATTCCTATATATGCAATTAACAAAAATTAAAAGGGGTACCTATACCCCTTGAAACTATTTTAAATAGCCTTAGAAACGAAATTTGAAGACCGCCCCATATATTCTCCTTCTCTCTATTCTTTAGGTAGGAATATTTAGTTTGACTATCCCTTCATCTGTAAAAGAATTACCCGACTCTTCTACTATCTTCACATACCATTGTACCCAACACATCTCACATATTCTCGTGCCATCTCTCCTTTTTTTTGTGTTTTTCTCAAAATAGGTTAAACCACATTCGATACATTCAACCTCATCATTCATTGTTTCTGGATTAATTTTATTAGGGTGATTCTTGATTATCTTTTGATAGTCCATGTTGCCTCTCCTCCTCCAGTTGTTCTCCTGATAAAAAATTAGATATACCTAGATTCATTCAAGCGTCCCGTTTTTCCTTACCGAAAATTTCTTATTTAGTTTCCCACCTCCGATATTTCTTCCCCGACCATGCGTTCCTATGAACACCTTATTTAGTTCACATCTATCATTCTTCGGATCAAAAAGAAGCACTCTTGATGATTTCTTTAAATGCATTTCGTAGTAGTTCATATACGCCGACATTCCAAATCCCACTTTGCGTTCATTACTCATTACTTTCATCCTCTCCTGCCTAGCTCATTCAGCGATAAGGCGGCAAACCCTTACCGGACAGCGTTAAAACGCTGTTTCGCCTTGGAAGTTTCGTGGGAACATCCACAGTCTGGACAATCATATTCCCTCATTTGCCTTCTCCCCTTTTTGTCACTTTGAAGACAGCTACGCATCATTGTGCTTGTTTCAAAATGTCTATAGCTTTACCAGCTTAGCGACTTACCCTTGATGGTTAGAAAAATCATGAAGACAGGGATCACGAGACAGGCCGCAGGTAAAATAATTATAGCGAGTAATCTTTCTCCTACTCGCTTCATACCAAGCTTAAAGCCATATGTTAAGGAGGTATAAAGTGATAGGATTGAGAAAGAAACCAGAATATACATCATTGTTGAATAAGCAAATTGATCTCCAGTCAGTATTTCAATGAAATACAAAGCACTTATGACAACCGCTATGACTAGGGTTGCAATATTGAGAATCATTTGTTTCATACATAATCTCCTCCTATATTTATCATATTATACCATATTTTCATCTCTCTTATGGTAAACAAACTGTGGTTTTGTGATGTTGAGAGACTAATGAATTGAATCATTGCTTATCATTACTATTCTCTTCAAGATATTTTCTCAACTTTTCTTCACTCTTTTCATTCCTCCGGTTATTCATATCTTCGATTCTCTTCTGTAGAAATTCTCTTTCTTCATCTGAAATAGTCATCTCTTTAAGTTTTTGCTCTAATCTATAAATCGAACTAGCCTCTTCAATCTCTTTTTTCCTTACAAGTCGATCCCCCCTATCCGCTTCCTTCTTTTCACGAACTGAGAGATACACCGCATACCATATCAGAATTACCCCGACAAAACCGATCCACGGAGTAATTGGGTAGTCCCCAACAAAAACCAAGAGAATCACCAACAAGAGAAAGATAGTTCCAATGCTACTAACGACAGTACTTCTCATCAACTCCACCTCTACTGCGTAACGTGTGTATTATTTTTTGTGATTAAAAGGTTACCTCCCAAACACATAGGAAAAATATGTTTCTCCAAAAGCCCAAATTAAAACTGCCACGAGGGCTAACCCAATACTACTTGATAACAGACTCCAATTGCCTTTTACCCAACCAAGAACCGCTAGAAATAAAAACATTACAAAAATGATTAAGAATGACCATATCATGATTTAATACCCCTCCTGTTAGCCGTATTTTTCAAGCTGACAATCGTATTTTTTTGTGATCAAGAAAGGGCATGTAGCCCTTCCCTATCCTTTAGATCGTCCTAGATTAATAATTTCTCCTAGCTCCTCAACATCTCGGTCAGACCACAGCCAGTTCTTGATAGGAATACTTCGCTTCTAAGGACGCTACCGCCGCTGCGGAACAAGAGGAGTATACACGTCTTCTATCCCTTTTCCGCTTTAGATAACATGCTGTTGTTCCCTTTGGCTTTTGCTTCTAGGTAAGTCACTTTTTTGTTACTAAATCAAACCAAATTGCTATATCTTTAGGTGGGTACAGTAGGGAGAGGTTCTCATAGCCTTCGATCTTTGTATGTAAACCAAAGAAGAATTCTCCATCTTCAATAAACTCAATCTCCTCTCTTTTATAGTGATCAGATAATAAGATACTGAAAGATACCATTAATCGGTGGGGAATGCGTAGATTAACGTTGAAATTCTCCTTTGCATAAAACACCTGATTTCTGATCATGACAAACGAGTTCGGCTTCATATAAAGAATCAAATTTGGTTTTTTTTCAATCTCGGCATTTCCGACTATTTCAAATGTCTCTGGTTTCCCTCCAAAAGACATTTTAGATTCCCTATCAACCTTATGATGAAGATATACATTTTTTAAATCGGATCTTATTGTTCCACTCAAATTTGTATACATCAATTCACACTCCCTATGAAACTTTCATTTTGTAACTAAAAGAATATACCCCATATGACCAAAAAAATACCAGCAAGGATCGCCCCATAGAATGTTAGTGGTTTAATTATGGTTAGGGGCTCCCATGTAAAACTGAGCCTAGGAACAAATTTAGCAATGTACAGATGGATTTTAGGATAGTAGACAACCCTTATCCCTCCAGGATCTCCTTGTCCTTTTCGTATAGAAGATTCTAAGACTTCCAAAGGAATGATCTCATCTGCTTTTCCTTCCCCAGTAATAAAGGTTTCTAAGTTTAAACACATACGCTGGATATCACTTTTTTTACTTTCTCTTAAGAAACGAAACTTGGAAGAAGGGGTATATTCCCATTTCATATACTTGAAGAAATCCTTTTCCAGGTACAAAATCAGTCCAAACATTGGATCAGTGGAATAAGTCCAGACAGCTTCTACTGATTGCCAACTTTTTTCTGCCTTTTTGATCTGTCGCAAGATTTCCAACTCAAAAAACATTAGAGGGTTAACACGATTTCCCCAATCTATAGACTCTTCCACTAGATGAGTTAAGTTGAACCTTAAAAAGATGCGATCATCATCCAACAAGATTTCCCCCTTCGTTTGTCATTTTTGTTATAGGTGGGACTCTAGTGTCCATTTCTAGTCCTCCAACTCAATTTCAGGGTACTTAATCTCATCTCTTTTTATCTTTACGTCCCCCCATTCTATGTACCCTCTTTTATCCTTCCATTGATCGTAGACCGATTGCTGTAATCCCTCTGTTACTTGTATGTCCGAACCATTCTTTAACACAAATCTTAATTGTGTCTTGCTCCATTCATCCTTTCCCCACTCCTCTACTCGTGGCGCACTTTGCATGTTAATTGACGGGATGGCTTTACCTAATATCTTCCATATGTACAACTGCCTCCTTAAAATAGTAGTAAAACTTTCGTTTTGTAAACGAACGTATTTCACTTTTCCTCTTTGACATCTAAATGCACTTTGTATTGCTCTAGTGCCTCAGCAATAAATTGATTCCGACTAATTGCTTGCCCCCTCGCCAAAGACTCTTCTAGTTTTTTTCTTTCAACCCACTCAAGTAATTCAGGTTCAAGGTCTAACATGATTCTTGTTTTCTTTCGTGTCATAGTTGCCCTCCATCTGTTGTTATCTTCATTATATGATATCACGGATATCATTGCAATGATTTTTGAGGATTTTTTCGAAAACTATTTGGTGTAGAAGGAGCATCTATCGATTTTACCGCCATTTGAACAATATATGGTAAATACTCTTTAAAAAGTTCCTATAACCACTAGATTCGGAACTTTTCTACTTGAATGATTAGGGATTACCCTAGTTATTGATGAAGAATACAGCATGTAAGGCTCAAAGTACCGAATCCAAAACAAAAAAAGGAACTTAGAAATCACTTCTACACTTTATCGCCCCAAATGCGGGCGGCAATTGCAAGAGTAGAAACTCTCTTAGTTTATTTTTTTACTATGGTCTCATCTTCTTCTCATTGAGGAGCAACCGAAGCAATTGACTTCGATTCACCCCTTCTCTGGCAGCCAAATCATCCATAAGCTTTTTGTCAGCTTGACTTAAACGAAATGTCACTCGTGTAGGTTCTTCCAACTCTTGCGGTCGCCCACCCTTATTCTTATTTTCCAATTCAAACCTCTCCTCATAAAGAGGGAGGAAGAGACTCTCTCCCTCCCTCTTCACCCTAATAAATTTGATCTAAATCCCACAGCGTCATAGAAATGTCATCAATCTCGATAAGTGGGGAACCGTCAGCTTCATTGTAATCCCCTTTTAGATTATATTCGATTTGGAAATCTACCATTTCATGAAATTTATACCAAGCACACCCTCCGCTTAATTCTCCATCCTCAAATCCTTTTATGTCGTCTTCGCAATTATAAAGTGATTGACCTTCTCTTCCAACACGGTCTAGCGAGGCTAAGTGTACTTCATCCAAACTTAGCAAATAATCTATTTCCTCTACCGCCCGCTTTGACTCAGCAAGAACGTTTTCCCATAAGCGCACGTCATATTCTAATGTGTAGCCGAACCGTTTCTTCTCTTTCTCATAAAGATCAACATACTGTCCACTCTGGTTCCCTATTTCCACCAAATCATTTCTGAACTTCTCAGACTTTTCCTTCCTAAGTACCAAGCGATGCTCGATCTTGTCAAAATGCTTTCTTGCTTCATTTACCTTGGCTTGTAGCTTTTCATTCATCATGGTCAGCTCCTTTTAACTTTGAGAAAGGTCATACTCCCTTCTTCTTACTTTTATTATACCTTAAGTTTTGTATGAACAAAAGGGAACATAAACCGAACAATATGTGAACATTAGGTTAGGGTAAACCCTGTTTCATAAAACTTACAAACGCCACGGCAAATGTCTGCGGCGGTTGGAGGTTAATCACGAACAATCGAGAGTGGATCCTTTCTGGCCGGAGTTTAAAACCCGAACAATAAAAAGAAGATACAGTTGTTATGTTAATAACTAAAACCCGAACTAATGGTGGTGAAGGTGTTGTGATATCGACAGCTGGGGGTGGTATCAAGTAATTGGAGCGGTACCGGACAGAGAGAGGAGGAACGACGAACGAGGGAGGATAAGGAGCGGAAATCACTTGACACCTGCGCCCACGCCAAACGCTGAAAGATGCCTCAGCCCGGTGGGCTGAGGCTGGCTCCGTGCCGAGCGGTTCCCCCTGGGAGGGGGGTTAGGGGGTTGAGTTTTTTTGAGATAGAAGGATTCTTAAGGTGGTAGCCTTAAGCCGCCGGAGGCAATCTTTTGTCTTTTAAGCTGTTTTATGAGCTATCTATGGGTGAAACTACTTGATGAGTTTTATCAGCTAATCTAGTAACCATATATTCGCTGACAGAGGGGGGATATTATAGATTCGTAGGTAAAGTGAAACGGTTAGGCAAAGCGTAACAAAAACATTATTACTTTACTTTGAGGATAGTTAACCACAATGGACTATAATATCAAGGCGTTAACCAGTTAACCATCGTGGTCAATGCGGTTTAATATGTTGGTGATTTCCTCTAAGTGCTTTTCCTGTATCTCTTGTATTTTACGCTGGTAAGATTTTTCTTGGCGGAGTAAAGCCTTTGCTCGTGCATGATCCTTCTGTTTACGTAGGTCTTTCAACTGATTTGAAAGGCTCTCTGTTTCTTTTGCTTTTTCTCTTAGGACATCATTTTCATCTTTTAATCCTTTGTATTGGTTGATTAAACCAGTGAGGGTGTCTATTTTAGACTTGTACTCGTCGATGAGTTCACGGAGTGATGAATTTCCCTGTCTGATTTCTTCTAGCTGTTGTTCTGCAGTGGCTTTGTCTTCTTCGGCATCGGTTGTCCGTATATTTAAATCCCGATTTATCTGTTTTAACTCGCTGATTTGGTTTTGCAGCGAGGTTTGAATTTCGGTGTATTGTTCTTTTATTTTTTGTATTTGCTCTAGTGTTTCCTCCTGTTTGAAACTGGCTCTTTGTATGACATGGACGAAGAGCTGGTTAGTTCTGTGAGTATGTCTTTCTAGTTCTGCGATTTCCTCTCTATAACCAATAGGACTTTTCTTTGCCTCTTCAAGCTCTAGGATTGATAGAACGTATTCAAACCATTCTTTAGTAGACAAACCTGATATATCAATCATCTGTTTGGCTTTTTCTATTGTTTCGGGATTAGCTTTAACACCGAATGTTCTATCTGCCATGGTAATACCTCCTGACTTGGTTATCCTTAGAATCCAGTATTGACAGGAGGTTAACTGGTTAACCATGTTCTTGTTTGTAATCTCTCATAATATTGTAAAAGGTGTTTTTTTTCAGCCCTATTTTTCTCATAAACTCGACGGAGGTTATTTCTTTGTCTGTCCACTTAGAATAATTTTCTTTAATTATGTGACGCTGCTCTTTACTTAGGGAATCAAGGTTCTTCCTTGGTCGACCCAGATTCTTACCACTAGCTTTAGCTAGTGCGATCCCCTCAGCCTGCCTCTGACGGATCTTCTTACGTTCTTGGTCAGCAATGTAAGAAAGTAAACTGAGAAATTGATCTTCCATCAGCCTTCCCATATCACCCATCTCACGAAATTTCCTGCTATCAAAAAGGGCAGCGTTTTCGAGGACTATGATATCTGCTTGGAGCTTACGTGTGATTTCTCGCCATTCATTGATTACCGCGTCGTAATTGCGCCCTAAGCGATCTAAGGAGTCGACATAGACTATATCCCCCTCTCTTATAACCCGTTTCATCGCTAAGTACCCGTCTCTCTCAAATCCACTACCACTTTGCTTATCAACAAAAATCATCCGCTCTTCTATGCCCTGTTCCAGCATCTTTTTTATTTGTCGTTGCTCGTTCTGATCTCGTGTTGATACACGAACATAGCCAATCTTCATTTTCTCGTCCTCCTCTCTATTTAATTATACCCTATGTGTTTATAAAAGATATCTCTCATTAAAAAACGTTTATAAATAAACCCGATAACCTTTTAGGATATAAAAAACCGCTATGTGTTTAGTGGTTTATAAAGTATACCTTTTTAAACAAAGACAAAAGCCTTCTCTATGAAATAGAGAAGGCTTTTGTGAACCCCCAACGGCCCACCAAGGAATATACCAGAAATGATACCTAACCAACAAGTTTCAGAATGTGCTGTCGATCATCTTTCAGTACGGTGACCCCGTTTTAGTGGTTACGGTAGATTCCTGACTTTGAGACAGTCGTGTGGGTGACCCTCCCTTTCCGCTTAAACGTATCTCCCTCTTTTAATTGCTTCTGACGTTTCAAACTCTCTCTTAATAGAGGGAACGATACGTCATTGAGGATGTCGTACATTCTCTGAACTTCCGCTTCGGACGGCTGTTCTATTTTAAACAGGTGATTGATAGCTCTTAACGCACCATCTTTTCCCCTACGACAACTCAAAAGCCCCTGAATCTCTAATACCTCTATGAGAACCTTCTTGAAAGCGGTGAAATGTCTTGCATATGGCTTCTTGGTCTTCACAACTTCAGGGTACATTGAACGAAGCTTAAACACATTATCACGTTCAGCATTCCTATTTTTCCGCATCTGCTCGCTTTCCTCTACTGTAGAAGCTCCTTGAAGGATGAGCTGGAATTTTTTGAAACACTCATTGCCAATATAGAGACGGTTATTATTGTATATGTTAACGATAATATAGTTCGTTTTTAGGTTCGGCGTGTTACACAAATCACAACTCACTCTAAAACCTATGTCACCTTCTCGGATCTTGTCTTCATCTGCCCATTCTTCTCTTGCTTTATCAAAGTCAGATGATCGACTCGCATCTGTGAGACGTTTTTTGGAGAGAGGTCCTGGTTCCTTAATTTCCTTTTTTTTGCTTATTGTAACCCACTCCTCTCAAATTGAAATAAAGCCGCTCTATCTAACTAGAGTGTCTACTCTGATTATAGCATAATAGATAAACGGATCTTTTAAATGTCTAAACATACAAAAACCCTCTCCATTCATAGAGAGGGTTAAGACCTTTCATAGAAAAAAATAAAATACAAGGTACATTAAGGGAAACAGGATCGAAAAAAGAACAATCAACACACTTAATCCAAAGACAGTCACTATACTATCTCCAGGTTCTTTACAGTTACATCTGTATCGGCATCGTGAACACCCCATGATACCATCTCCTTCTTTTATTCCAAGTAGGGTGCAGGGTCAACCTTATTTCCATCTTTACGGACTTCAAAGTGGAGATGAGGACCCGATGAGTCTCCATTGTCACCAATTCCTCCAATTGGTTCTCCCTTTTTCACTTTATCTCCTTTTATTAATCCTGACTTTACCTGATGCTGCCACATATGAGCGTATAAAGTTTTTAATCCCTTTCCATGATCAATAATAATGTAGGTGCCATAACCCGTTTCCATGTGAGGTACCTTCCTTATCAATTCTATGACTCCGTTATCCGCTGCTACAATGGGAGTATCTATTGGACCTGCAAAGTCTAAAGCATAATGAAAGCCCCCAGCTCTTGGACCAAATTTAGAGGATTGATATGTTCCTGGAGCCGGATGTGTAAATTCTCCTGTACCTGTTAAAAATTCTCCTTTTTCAACTTTCTCTTTGAACTCTTCGTAATATTTCATAACTTTCTCCACATAATCTCTGGTCTCGGTTATATATGGAATTTGACCCCCGGCTTGATCTACTCTACCAGGCCCTGCATTATATGCAGCTAGAGCAAGTTCAAGGTTTCCTTCATACCGATCCAACATTTTTTTTAAGTATTTACTTCCTCCCATGATGTTTTGTTTTGGATCAAACGGATCCTTCACTCCCATCTCCTTGGCAGTTCCCGGCATGAGTTGCATTAGTCCCATGGCCCCTGCTTCTGAAGTAACCTTGGGATTAAATCCACTCTCTTTCTTTATAACCGCCGCAATCAGAGCGGGGTTGAGTTCATACTTCGCTGCTGCTTGATTAATATTTTCCGCATAATCTACCTGCCCTATCATCATGAACATGTCTTCTTCTTCTTCCTGACTTATATAGTCTTGTGTACCTGAACCAACAAACATTACTAACATCAATGCGGTAGGTATTCCAATTAGAATACATAGAGCTACAATAATTCCTTTCATGGGAGAGGAGTTTTCAATTGTTCCTTGACTTTCCATTCTCCATTCTCCTTTCCCACTCGCAGATACAAATATGTGTGCTCTGTGTTCACCACACAACTTGTGCTAATTATCCAATCTTGATTATCTTTTCTAATACCTGATACAAGAATCTCATTCCATTTTTGTTCTCGAGCGATCACTGATTTTAATATTTGTTTATAGTAGTGAAAGTGATATTCTGAGGCTACAGTGACAACTTCTTTTGGCGGAGTATGTTGCGTCGGAACGACTTTAACTTGAGGCATATACTCATTTTCCTCTTCTTTCAATTCCTCTGCTTTAGATGGAGAAGAGGGAACGGTCTCCTCTTCTCCATCTAAAGTACTTTCTTCCTTCTGATGATTCTCTTTTTCCCTAATAAGGGAGGTAGTTGACTCTTGAGATTCTTCTTTCTCACCAAACCAGTACATATATCCACAAACACCCACACCTAACCAAACTAACACAATGATGATTATATTTTTTTTCATACTTTCCACCTTCTTTTATTTGCTGGTGGATGCTGAGTTCTCTTTTGATCTATAACCCTTAGCTTGCTAGCTGCTTGTTTCCGAACTGCTTTATAATCTTCATATTCTCTCCGTGATTGGAATGCGTTCGATACGGATTGAACTACACCAAAGGTTTTCGCTTGTTCATCATTCTTAACATATTTTTCTTTATAATTGTTTAAATCTTCATTCGAATAAGGATTTAAGCCTTTTCTCTTTATATCATTAAATACCTTGGTTTCATCACTGCCTTCCTCAAATGGCGATTCCGGACTGGATTGCGAGGATGAAAACGGTTTATTAACGAAATCATCCGGTATATAATTATCCCCTTCTTTATTTACAACAGGATGACTTAAATCAATTCCTTTCTTAAGCGATCCAATCTCCTGATTACTGCCACTTTCTCTTCCAATTTGTTGTTGTTGACTTCTTTGACTTCCAGCTCCGCGTCCAAACATCGCACCTAGCTTTCCACCTAATAGCCCGGGATTTCCTGTAGCTGCTGCCGCTGCTGCACTACCAGCCAACTCCACCCCATCTTTCCCCGTATCTACTGCCTTCTTACCATTGCTATTCACCACGCTCTGTATTTGGCCAGCCATCCATCCTCCTGGACCGGATACAATTTGGAATACAGTTTTGTAACCCACAATACATCCAATAAAAATGACCAAATGCAGTAGATACATAATTCCTAAGCCAACTTTTGAATTAGCACCAAAATAGTAAATCGTCGACGAGAGCCAAATCATGATTACGAGGACAAACGCAGCGAGCACTTTATACAGGCCGGCAATGGCAAATGCCTGAATCCAAGTTAACATGACCTTTCGACCTAAAGGGGGCCAGATCATAGTCATGCTAAGTAAGGGAAACACCATGCCTAAAAAGATAAAAACTGCAAATGCAACAATTTGTGAAAGAGCCATTAACAAGGCTAAACATCCATAAGCAGTGCCCAGTATCATTGTAAACACGGTACCAACCATTCTCCATCCTGAACCCCAGACCGTCATTAGAGGATAAATGGTTTCTTGTTTGATTTCAAAAGACTTGGGAGCGAAAGTATTGTACATATCTTTATACTGATTGTTATCTGTCAACTCCAGAACAAATTGTTGCCTCTCCATCTGCTCTAGAGGCATTAGAGGGTTCAAACTGAGTATTTTGTCTCCATCATTGATTAATTGTAGATCTCGCTTGGTATACAATAATACCCCTTCACTATCATGATAACCTCGCGGAAAATCACCAAACTCATTTAGCATCCATGGCTTATAACGATAAACATCGTGAAATTGCTCTCCCCAACGAATTAACGCTTCTTTTCTCGCATTTTTAAATAAACTTTCCTCTGGCATATTAATTTTATCGGTCTTCCAATGATTAACATCTATTTGGTTTGATACTAGAAAAATGGTATCTGAACCAATTTCCCCTGCACTGTGCAAGGTTCGCATCACCGTGCCCATGTTCCCTAAAACGACACCCAGTATTAGTAAAATCACAAATACTTCAATGAATTTATCTTTCAAGTTCCCGCGAATTAAGGATAAAGAAATGTAGAAAGCAAATCCAACGATGAATAGAGTAAACGCCTTACCAAAAATAAGTCCATCTCTCATTTTCTTACTAAATGAATCCGCTGCATTGAACATATTTTCAAACTCAGTGAAATTGAAGCTGAGTTGAACGGTATAGATCACTACTTCTGTTGACAGGGAAATTATTTGCCACATAAAATTCAAAGCCAATATGACTCCAAAGTTGAACTGTCCTGAGAATGTGTTCTCAAAATCCATAATGTAGGAAACAGATGGGTACTTTTCATAGCTCGGTGTCACCTTGGTTTCAAACATTGGTTCATCCGGCAGGTATGCATCTATTATCCCTTCATCTCCGATGACTTCCCTTGTTTGCTCTGGCTCTGCTGATACACCTCCTATTGGAAACATGGATAACAACAAGCATATACAGATCAAATACCGGAGCTTTGACTTTCTCATCTCGTACTCACTTCCTTCCATTCAGCATTTATCAAGTCATGATAGGAAACTTGAAAGTCAATCCCGAATCCAGCTACTTTCCATTGATCTTTTTCGTAATGAAGAACAACCTGTATCATGTAGTCGTTATCTGCTTGATGCACATAGAATGTTTTTTTTGTATCGGATTGCTCGTGAAAAGTAGACGGAGCTAATTCTATGGAAGAACGTGTTGTCGGATTTCTCTTTGCTGCATTGATCTGAACTTCAATAGTTTCTTTAGCTAACCCTGATTTGGCTTTATCCGTCAACAATGAATATGCCTTCTCTGAATCACTGTTAAGATAAACGGCTTCATACAGATCTAAAACGACCTGTTCTCTATCATCATTCTTCAAGGAAAGCTGAAAAATGATGATAGAACCTAAAATGAAAGTGATTGATAACAGAATACTGAGCACAGGGGAAGCTTTTAAAATTTTTATCAAGTTCACACTCCCACCTCCTGAAGATGATGGTAACGCAGGTGACCATAAGTAGCTTCTCTTTTGTCATTTGCCGTTTTATCGGTTCGGAATGCCTGGTACAATACTGGATCAATTTCATCCAACCGAAATGTTACCAAGCCCACCCGCCCTTTAAAGTCACGTAACAAAAAGCGCCCTGAGTGCATAATCTCTTTATTTTGTAACAACTCTAGTATGTCAGACGAAGGAGTGATGCCAAGAAAGCGACACGCTTTTTTTGCTTCTACTTCATCATCGACTCGATAGACAAAGCGATTTCCTAAGTTAGAGCGGACTTCAGATGCTTGATCTTCATCATCGGTCGAATTATCTAAAACTAAGTCTCTCATATTGTGCGTACAGAGTTGAACCTTATTGTTCATGCTCCGGCCAGTTCTCAGAAGCACGCGAATCATAGAAGCAATCTCGGGTTCAGCCGTAAAATCATACAATTCATCGAATAGCACCGTGCGAAACTCTGCTTTTGCATCTACAAACTCTCTACAAACATCGGCAATTCCCATAAAAACGGCTTTACGAAGCCTGTTAGTCGGATCTTCTTCGCTTTGCTGCTGTAACCCTCTAACCTGTAAGATAGTTACATGTTTTGAGTAGTCAATCGGTTCCTCGTTCCCTTCACCGATTAATAGTTGGGCTAATGACGAGTTGGCATGGTAACGCAAATCAGCTAATGCTTTAGCTACTTCTCTTTCGGCAGCTTGCGTAACATGATCCAAGTCAGGAAACTCTTCAAAACGGATTTTTTTATTTAGGAACCCTTCCATCACTTCGATAACACGAGTCATACACGGTTGATTGTTTGTTAATACTCCTTCTGGTATCAACTTCCTTTTTTCAGGATTAATAACCATGTCAATTCCATAGCCAATCACTTTTCCAGCCCACGTATCAGATGATGTTTTTGTCAAGTACCACATGATCCGCTTGGCACTATTAATTGCTTTGATGTCTTCTTGATAATCTTTTACGCGCAAGAGTGGATCTAGCTTTCCCTTATCACTTGACCCTTCTCGCAAAGTTACGATATTCACTTTTCCCTTTAGATACGGAATTTCAAATGGCCATGCCCATCGCTCATTCTTGGGATCAAAAATGAGAGCTTTTCCCCCCCTTTTAACTTCTTCGATAACCATGTAATTAGCGAGCATAGATTTCCCTGTACCAGGAGGACCAAAATTTATACTCGAATGTGTAGCAGACTTTAGAGGATCTCTAGTAGCTACAAGGGGATCATTTAGGACGGGTACCTGATCATTCAAACCCGTGTAACCAATCAAATATCCCGTTTGATCACCCAACTGAATGCCACCGAGAGGATGTAAAGCTGCCAACCACTGACTCGTTAATTTCAAATTGTAGAGATGACCCAATGCTTTAGAAGGAACAGCTGGAAGTGTATGATAAAACAATTGCTTTTGAATTTGCTTTGGAATGATGATCTTGTAATCACCAAGTGTTTCAACAACCTTTTCCCTTCTCTCCATAACCTGGCTCTTTGTCTCTCCCCACACACAGAGAATAATCTGAGTCCGAAACATAGGATACTCTTTTTCACTAAAATCATAGATCAGTGCTTCTGAATCCTGTAGTTGTTTATTAGTGTTGTAACCGACTTCCTTACCTCGATTTACATCAGACTGTCCTTTGGATCGTGTAAAACGCCGAGCACGACTCACTTGCCCTACTGTGTATTCCCAGGATTGAGGCACAAATTGAACAGAAATTTCAACTGGAAAATCAAATATTTGTTGGACTATCTTAAACAAACCCGTTTCATGCGGATAATAAACAGTTCCGCCTGGCTTCTGCTTCACCACCATAAATGAAAAATATCCTTCTTTAGTCCCATGAGCAGTTTCCTTTTCAAATCGCAACATGCCTTTATTCCCTGGATCAAGTTCTACATCAGCAAAATCAGGAATGATCTCATCCGGTGAACAAGTTATCAACTCTACTGCTCCTTCTTCCTCACTCTCGTGATATATCAACTCATTTTCCTGTTGCGGTTTATCTGGTTCCATTCCTCTCGTTGCAGTCCGCTCCAAAAGCCAACTTACTTCTTCATAGCTCAATCGCTTAATGTTAAAATAAGTTTTTAAGGTATTAAATGTTTTCTGTTCATCTATTAGAAAGCGATCCCACTGACTTTTTGGAAGAGTGAATGGCTGACCGCCCAATTTAGATTCCATCTTTCTCAATGGATTTCTGAAGTTTTCCAAAAATAGATTGAGAGCATCCTTCCATGGATGGCCTAAAATTTCTTTTACAGATAGTGCTAGAAAGAGCCTATACTGATAGGGAACAGAAAGAATATGATCCCGTTGCTTAATAACAGATTCTTCATACGCAGATCGCAAATTAAAGGGAACATACTCATCATCTACTCGAAGATTTGTTTCAGGATCAAAGCGGGTTGGAACTTGAATGAAAGTCCCTGCTCTCTTAAGCTTTGCTAATGTCACTTCAACTTCTGCCAATCGTTGTAAATCATCCTCATCAGTTGTAAAGTCGGAATGATCTTGTATAACTTCATACAATGCGATTGCCTCAGGCTTATTAAAAACAACTGAAGATACAACTAAGTTTTCCGCCCTCATGACGTAAGGAATATTTTTCATTTTTTTTCTCCTTTCTCATTCAATGGAATAAACTTTTTTTTGGAGAACACCATCACGTATACTAACCATCTCCAAAAGCTCAAGCCATCTTTAGGCAAAAGCGTAACAACAAATGATATGGCCAATGGAATGAGAATGACTTGTATAAACCACCAATCCTCTTCAAAGGTCCAATCATAGAAAATACTGAGAGGATAGATATCTCCTATCTTCCAAAAGAAAGCCATTCCTAAAATGAAAACCGAGATGAAATCCCAAATGATGTTGGTAGCATTTCTACCAGAAACAACCCAATCAAACGCGTGATTGTAGGAACGGATTCGTACTCCTTTTGTTTCTTTTTTTTCATTCATCTTTATCCCCTCTATCTGGAGAGAATAAGATAAGAGCAGTGGCTCTTACCTTATTCTCCTAAATTTATGATTTCGTCTTTGAATTCACCCGTTAGAACTTTTGCCAAAGCCTCGTTGTTGCCTCCAATATCAGTAAGTACTCCAAAAACAACCAAACCAACTAATACCCAAGCCGTAGCCATCACCATCTGTCTGTTTTCCATCGCCCCCCATACGGCTTTCCCCATCAGAATCAGGGTAATGACCCCTAGCAAATTTCTAATTAGATCCATCTATTCTTCCTCCCTTTCATAGTCATATGGAATGTCAGGATGAATTTTTATTAAGCCCCATTTTTCTCCTTCTCTTCTTAATATCAACTCATATTTTTGAATCGTTGTTGCCCCATTGATTTCCATGATCGCTTCAGCGTTTGCCTTCACATCCCCATTTTCTTTACCCAAGAGGTCTAAGCTTTTTAAGCGATTGTATTTGGCTTCCCACAATGGCAATCTAGACTTTCCGTCTGCAAAATATTGCGCTAGATCACTTGCTTGCCCCGACGTATATTGTCGAAAAAACGAATCTAGAAATAGCTGGATCTTCTCTTTCTCTTTTACTGTCTCTCCACTTTCTTCTTTCGTTTCAGGAACTTTTGGAGCACTTGGCTTGGGAACAAAAGTAGGGATATCATATACCCCGTATTGTCCTGCTGCCGCTGCCACGACAGGAACAGATAAATAAACCGTTTTTCTCCTAGCCTCTTTTCCCTTCCCTTCCTCAATAAGTCCTTTTATCAACACACTCACAGTCGTTTTACTCGTATGCACAGGTGCCCACGCCTCTGTCCCCAAAACATTCGGCTTTTCTATCGTGGTTAATGCGTCACTCGGAATCTCAAAACCTTTCGCAGTATATTGCTGAGCTTTCTCCAAATCATGCATAAGCCAGTAGTATGCAAAGTCTTCCGCGAATTTCGCCGCTCCATAGGCAGAATCCACTTTGTACTCCACCGTTTTCTCTTCTACCATCGTCCCTTGCACATCGTCCGGCCCCAATAACTTATAAATTGATAAACCAGCCAACACAACTAAAGAACCGATCAGAATCCACGATCCCAATCGAGCAACCCATATTCTTTTATTTGTCCTCATCTTCATACCCCCTCACTTCGATAAATTCAGATTTGATCACATATCGTTTTGTAGTGTATCCCAGCTGATCCAAGGGATAACAGGTGTAAAGGTGCATCGTCGCACGATTGGTTTGAGAAAGAACATCTGAATCATTCATATCAGTCACCCAGGTTTTCTTAACCCGATAAACGATTTTTCCTTGCGTGACCTCAATAATAATATCATCGCCCACTTTTATTTCCCCTGCTCTTTTAAGAGACGTATTATTGTGACCCGCTAATACAGCATTACCTCTGTCACCTGGAAGGGAAAGAGAAGAATGAACACCAATCCCTCTTTCTAGATCCTCTTCAGCTGTTCCTAATATGACAGGGACCTTCAATCCAATTCTAGGAATAAGTAATGTACCTATCTTTTGTGAAAGACTCGGATTTTCCCACTGAATAAAATCAGAGCGCCCTTCTTTTGACTTAGAATTTTGCAAGACTGGAGAAGGTGGATTTGAAATGAGTTTCATTTTTCCTTCTACTTTACCCTCATCACCTTTTATAAGAGTGGGCACCTCCACAAGCGCCCACTCTTCTTCTATAGCATCCTTATTTTTGGTCTCGATTTTTTTCTCTATATCTCGCGTCTCTATCATTCCATTATTCCACTTCTCAGCCCTTGCCCGATCTTTACTGAAATCAGTATATAGAATGCTCCCCATTCTAAAACCCTCAATCACCATGATCAGCCCTAACATAAAAAACAGAAATGAAAGGAATCTTTTCATCTTTTAGAAAACCCTTCGGAAACGAATCAATAAAGTCGATCCCGACCCAATGAGTCCAATCATCATTGAAGCTAAAGGAATTGGATTCCAACCTGTTTCAGCCATAGTTTCTACTTCGCCATCTGACTGAGTTTGACTTGAACCATTATTTTTTGCTATTTCACCTGACTGTGAATCCGACTGTGACTCTGCTTGTGGCTCTGCTTGTGACTCTGCTTGTGACTCTGACTGTGACTCTGCTTGTGGCTCTGCTTGTGGCTCTGCTTGTGACTCTGCTTGTGGCTCTGCTTGTGGCTCTGCTTGTGGCTCTGCTTGTGACTCTGCTTGTGGCTCTGACTGTGGCTCTGCTTGTGGCTCTGACTGTGGCTCTGCTTGTGGCTCTGCTTGTGGCTCTGACTGTGGCTCGGTCTGTGGCTCTGCTTGTGGCTCTGACTGTGGCTCTGCTTGTGGCTCTGACTGTGGCTCGGTCTGTGGCTCTGCTTGTGACTCTGACTGTGGCTCTGACTGTGGCTCGGTCTGTGGCTCTGCTTGTGGCTCTGACTGTGGCTCTGCTTGTGACTCTGACTGTGGCTCGGTCTGTGGGGTTTGTTGTTGCTCTAGTGGAACTTCCCCACTTGGATTAGCCGACACAGCCCCGAAAGTAGTCATAGAAGCAAAAACCGCTAGAGAAGCTATCGTTACAGCATCCTTCCTTTTCACTCATTCAACCTCCCTATTGAGGAATATAGTTCCTGTGTTCACTATAATTATATAGTACGTCCTAAGGAAATATCAACCCTTATTTCTCAATTTTTCTTCTTTTTTCGCTTTCGCTTCTTTAATTGATAGATTTCATACCAAATTTTTCTAGGCGCATACCATTCTCTCCCAAGCTTTTGAGGCCATAAAGCATCGGGATTTACTTCTTTATAGCTCTTAGCCAACTTAGCAATCCAATTATTTGTTACGCTTAACTCAGGTCCTATTTCTGTGGAGCCCATCAATTCAACATCCGGTATATTTAGTAGCTTAATGTAAATCTCTAATTGACCAAGACCAACATCTCTCCTTGACAACAAATAGCCCCAGATCTCTTTGGGGGCTACAAAATCTCCACTATGTAACTTCTTAGGCCATGTGGCCTTGTCGGCTGATTCAGATGCTAATTGGCTCATCCGCCTTCTTGTTTTTCCATAAAAATTAGCTGCTGTACTAGTGGTCCACCATTCCACCATTTCCCCTCCTATAACAGATATCAACTATAGTTTGTACGATCTCATTTGCATTGTCCAGAAATATTTACCTATAAAGGAATCAGGTAAAAAAAATAGCCTTTCGGCTATATAATCTCTTGCTCTATTCTAATGACGATGGGCCTATATTATTTTTTACATAATCATGTCCATATCAACATCATCAGCATTCAATTCTTGGACAGGCTCTTCACTTGCGGCTGCTTCTTCTGATTCACTTGGATTTTGTACAGACTGTGTAACCCCTAAATATTGCATCAACGTCTTTAAGTCCGTTAATTCGCCTGCCAAGCTTTTATTCGCTTCAACTAGTGGCTTTAGTTTGTAAAGGTTTCCTTCAAGTAACTTATCAACTTCCAGCAAAACCTTAAAGTAAGCTGAGACACTGACATCCTGCTTTTTCGCTTGTTCTTCAACATATTCTTTCAATTTTTGATCATATTCTTTCTTTGTTGAAAACGTGACCCCCTTAACAATATTCCTTTTTTCCTTCTTTTCGCTCATAAAATCAACAGCCCCTAAACAAGTTGTAATTCCTTGGCTTTCAAGTTAGCTACTTTGAAAAAACCTCTGGCATTTGCAAACAGCGGATCAGGAACAACACTTGCATTAGGATATACTTTCCGAACAAAGGGTAACAAGTCACTAGCCTTTCCACCAGCCAATCGAATTGGCAATTCAGAAGGCCAATCCATCCCTTTCATGTCTGTACAAACCATTTCTGCAATCTCTTCATTATTCGCAACCGACTTCTCATTGTCTTCGAGCTTATCACATCCCCAGAATTTCGTTGTTGAGAAGTCAATCTTCACTCTCTTCTTTGATAGATAAACAAGATTGTGCGTTACACTCCCCAAGTCGGAGATTCCAATTGAATCATCAACTGGATCATCATAATAAGCTCCCATGGCTTCAGGAACCACAAACCCAAAACGTACATCAAAAACTCTCGCTTCAACTTGATTTTTTTGTTTATAGAATCTGACTTTATACCGCTTATTATCAAACTGCTCTTTCACTTTCGGACCATACTCCTTCAATTTAAGGTACGGGACCCCCGTACCGATCACCACAGGCTGATAATCCTTAATTCCCATTCGATACAACATCGTTAAAGCAAAAATCAAATTGTGTTTTGTAGCCTTTTCTTCTGACAACCTTTTATAATCCGTTCCTCGTTTGGCTGCAAATTCATTAACCTCCCCTACAAAAAACTTCGGGCCATTATTCTCACCATTCTCCAATAGTTCAACAACCAAATCATCATCAGACTTTAAAGGATCTTCGCCCTGACTCTCATAATAAGAGCTTATCCAACTTGGGAAACTATATGTTTCTAATTGCCCATACTCGCTCATTTTGACACCTTTCGGCTGGCTCCGCCCAATATCCAACCCAACTACTTCCCAATTACTCATATATAACTCCCCCATCTCGAAATATGTTTAAAACATGTTTTTAACTTGTTTTAAACATATCTCATTTCTCGCTCTCTGTCAAATCTCAATAATAAGCTCAAACCCTTATAAATCAAGGATTCAAGTATAATGCTAATATATTCAGAATAAACTTTCTTTTAAACATATTTAAAACATCTTTTAAACATGTTTAATAGTGACTGTCGCGTCGCCATTGATCTGTCTTCCGCTCTTTACCTTTTAAATTAAAGGAAAATGCCCGTAGAGCCACGACGGATAACTTTCCGTGTGACTCTAACTTTATTAGTCATCTCTTCTAAACCTAGAAAAAAGTCCTCTACGCTTGCGAGAATATATCTCAACTCGCGATAGCGTCTGTTTTATCTCTTGATTGTCATCACGTTGCTCCGAAAGATAACTCTGGATCTCCCGCCCAGATCGCGTTTGTTCCCTCTTTATTTCCTTTAATTCGTGTATTAACTCTTCTTGACGATCTGACAAGTCTTTAATCATCTGAGCTTGTTGAAAAGCAAGGTTCTTCATATCTATTAAGTCCTGTCGTGACAGCACTGGTGACTGTCTGTCGTCAGTAGGTAAAACGTTTACTGGGTGAGTCTCCAAAAGCAACTTTTTAATCCTGTCTTTCTCCCAACCATCTTTATATAGTTGACGAATTTGTTCCATGATTACAATTGCTTCTTCTTTCACCAAAAGAACTCCATTAAATCGCCTAGTCAAAATTGATTCTGGATAATCTTCAATATACCGTCTAACCGTTTTTTCTCCCCACCCTGTCTGACCTACTATTTCACTGACTTTTAGCCAATCCATCTTCTAATACTCCCTTTCTGACTGTCATGTCGTCACCATTAGTTCTATACACTTAACCCGTGTAATTATGGTTTCAAGAAGGGCTTCGGTCATGACTGAATATCTTCTCACATGACAATTCGCTTTTTCTATCTAAACCTCCTTTTGAGATGGTATTGCGAACAATAAAAATAGACCTAAGTCTTAGGTCTATTTTTTCAGATACTCACTGATCCATTTATTAATCATCTCATTTTTTGACTCAGGAACATACTTAATTGCCTTATCAAATCTCTCCTTCAGAGTCTTGTCCAATCGTAGACCAATCTCAACCCTCTCTTCTTTAGCTATTCCTGGATTACGCTCCTTAGGAACCTCTTTCGCTCCATTTCTAATTTTCCTCTCCATTTCCTCACAAAACAAGTGGATTTGATATAGCAAAAATGTCGTTATATCCAAGCCTTTTAATAATAACGATTCCGAAAGAGCATGCTTGTCCCTTTCATGGATCCAGATCATCATCCTAGTTCTCTCAACTTCACCTCTAAATCGATCTTTCTTCTCCTTCACAAAGATCACCTCTCTTCCACCTCCTCTCATTGTACCCTTTTTAATAGATTGTGAACACGATTTAATGCACTGTAAATCTTAAGAGACCCTAGAGAGGCCATATGCCTTTTAGAACTCCTTACACAGCATCTCAGTTGACTCAAGAGGCATTGATAGATACAGAAGCCTTCCATATTCTTAGATTCCTTGGAGGCACGCCGCAGGCATTCTTTTCAATCCTCCGCAGCACACGGAGGTTTTACCCTCCGCCTAATCTACCAACCTTTTCACGCTAAAAACAACGAGGTCACGGGTGCTCTTTCCACCCGTGACTCCCTTCCTCGAAGACGCGCGCGAAGGGTCTGACCCCGTAAATACAGAGAATATGATAGTCTCTAATCTCTTGATTCATTAAAAAATGAATCCTATAGTATACGTTTTATAGATACGTATACTATAGAAACGTACATTTCTTAAGACCAATTCAGCAACTCTGCCTCACTTTTTAATAAAGATTCTACCTCTAACACAATATCCGTGAACTTATCACACCCTTTATACATCGTCTCCTCGTCCCATTCTTCGGTCGTCTTAGCGACCTTTTTAGTGTAAAACACTGTATACGACTCTGATCTCTCGTCATTGATGACGCAAATAATATAGTATCCATCACTAGCTTTCACCAGAAAAAAGAGTACTTCTTTGACCCAATTAGGCTGTATTCGCATAGTAACAAGGGTTTCATTTAGCTTGGTGCTTTTTCCCCATTTACTTAACCCCTGAATAATCATCTCTTGATAATAACGTGCTTCTTTTTCTGTTACACAGGGAGCCTCTTCCTTTTGATTGCGCTGGATTTCTTCTACCAAATCAGGGTTATCCTTTAATGTCTTTAAAATTGCACGGAATAATTTATCTTCGGCTGTATTCATATACTCATCTCCCTTATCAAAAATTTATTTCCCATTTCTTCAGAAACCGCAGGTAATCCATGTTGATGAAACACCTCTATAAGAGAGGTCATTACGAACCTTTTTTTGTTGTACATGTAGCAAAACACTCCTTTATGTTAAAATGATGGTGAGTATTTTTTTCAAGTGCGGGTTACCAGTGGACGCTGGTGAGCCGCCTTTTTTGCGTTGTCTAGGATAGCTTTCTGTTGATCTAGCGTTAGACGCTTCCATTCGTTGTACTTCATTGCAAAACGGGGGCGAGGCATGGTCTCAGGTTGTATTGTCTGGAGCCATTCTTTCGGCCCCCGTTCTACATGATGATAAAACTCGTTTCTCATTGGTTTCCCTCCTTAAATTGATGCAAATTGATGTAGACCATTAGCTCAGCTAATTCATATGCTTCATGCGGTGATTTCCCACGTTCCATAGCATCTAAATATTGCTCTTCATAGTAATGACCAATGGCTTGCTCGTTGTAACCTTCGAGATGTTGAATAGCAAATCCGAAACCCATGTTAATCACCTCCTTTCACCTTTACCACATCATAGTTATGTACATATGTACATAACTATGATGCGGTTTTTCACCTTACACACCTGCAAGTTTCCTTTTCGCAATCCCCATTAGCTTTTCAAGTAGCGTTTTACTAAACAAACTATAATCAAACGGTGTATCCTCTTCCCCTTCCATTCGCTTTAGTTCCCCTATCTGCTTCTCAGTCAATGTAGTTTCAACACCTAAGTCCCAGAAATGAATGCATTGATAACTTTCATCAAAAACATTTTCAAAGACAACCTCGCACCTTTTAAAATCGACCACAACTATTCTCGCCTTCGATCCGTGGACTGATGTAAACACATCTTTTTCTAGAAGATAAGCGTCTTCCTCTTCCTCTTCCTCTTCAAGTTCAAATTTCATGTGACGATCTGGATTAGTGACATAATCATCATGGTCATAGTTGCAATCAAAACACCAGCCCTCATAATCGACTTTCTCTTTCTCCTTACCGCACATACAACACGTTACCATCTAATCATCTCCCTTTCCTTGTTACCTTTATTATATCATAGTTATGTACATATGTACATAACTATTTTTAAGTTTTTCTCTTTTCTTTACGCCTCAATCATAATCCATTTTTCGGTAACCAAGGGATCAAACCATTTCAGGGGTAAAGGTTCAGTAAAAGAGACAGGTTGAAAGATATACGAGTAAAAATATCCTTTGTCGTTGCCATCTGCTTCAACCCAACCAACTTCTTGACTCCATCGACCTAATAAATAAGGGTTTGGGTAAGCGAATATTACCGTTATATCCAAATCAATTTCATTGGGATCATCTTCAATTTGTTTCCTACTCCATTTAGAGATCAAAACATCCATTTCACCCTTAGTGGCTTCTTTTGAAATATATTCAAAAACAATTTCCGAACCGCAACCGCTATAAGTTTCAACATAAATATCAAGAAGGCTTTCTTGCTCTTCGTCAAGGCTTTGCCCTTCTAAGAGAACAATATACACAAATGGAATACACATGTTTTCATTTCCCCTATCTTCTTAGATTCCTTGAGGCGCGCCGCAGGCAATCTTTTCACTTCTCCGAAGCGCACGGAGACCTTGCGGGCGGTTATACTATCCAAGCCGACGGGAGCCTTGAAGCCCTATCTTCCTGAGTCCCCGTCGGCACCGACGACACAACCAGCCCGCATGGTTCCGTCAAGGGTGGAGAAATAAATATTTTTGATGAAGAGAATACGAAATCAAAAATATTTATTTCGGAAAGCGTAGCGTCCCTTGAGCGTCTCCCTATTACCTCCGTCGGTTCTTAATAAATACCACGTCACATAAACTTGCTCACTTACCTATTAAATGCCTAGAATCATCTCCGCTCCCTTGTAACTGCACGTTTACTCTCACTTTCTATTACCTCGCTAGCCTCTCAAGTTCCTCTCATGTAACTACTTAGATACTCCCACGTGACTATTACCTCCTATGCCCATTAGTACCTCTCACTTATCTACTTCGGTTGCTCTCACGTAACTACTACCTCCCATGCCCATTAGTACCTCTCACTTATCTACTACCTTCTTTTTAAATACACACATAACATATACATAAGCCCCACCCGCGCGCCCCGTCCCCAACCCTACGTTAGTAAGTTGGCGGTCGAGGAAGGGAGTCACGGGGATTCTTTCCCCCCGTGACTCCCTTCCTCGAAGGGGCGCGCGGGTGGGGCCGCTCCTCTAACTATAACAAAACATTGATATATTAGTCTTTTAAAGGTATTATGAAAGAAAGAATAACTAAGGATTAACATTCATATATTAGTTTGAATGTACGTTTCATAGAAACGTACATTATAGAAACGTACACTAAATAGTATCGAAACGTACATTATAGAAACGTACATTATAGAAACGTACATTGTATTGGGGGAATTATAATGAACAAATTCAGCAACATCCTTCCAAAATGGGAAATGTCAGACTCGAAGTGGACAATTGAAATGTTATTGGGTATGGAAAAAAATCCTTTTAAATTTTCTCTTCAATCGCGGGATTTAGATATACTTCAATTTTTATTGGAGCATCGCTTTCTAACAACCCATCAGATTTCCATTTTACTTTTCCCTGATGGAATCCACGGGTTGCGTTCAACACAGAGAAGAATGAAAACTTTGTATAATGTCGGATTAGTCATGAAAGTGCGTCCACGTGATGGAGACCCTGGAAGCAAGCCAAACATCTTTGGTCTAACCCATCTAGGAAAGGATCTGTTGATTCGAAGTAGCAGAGTTCATTCAGACGAAGCAGCAGCAGTTTTTTATTCGCTTGAGGAAAACATAATTGAATTTAGTTACATGCTACATGACTTGCATTTAAACGAATTTTGTTTAGAAATATTCAAAGAGGCTAATAATCGCAAGCTGTCTTTTGAATGGTTACCTACTAAACTTTGTAGACAACACGTGAAACTCCCCAATGGCAAATACCGTGTGGTCGAGCCGGATGCTATATTTATTTTTACTACAGATCAGGGACAGAAGGTTCTCCATGTCGAGTATGAGCGGTCAGCAGATCCAAGACGATTCAGAGAAAAGATTACAAGATGGAAGCTCTATCGCAGGCAGCAAACATGGAAAGAGAAATACGATACCGAGCCATTCATTTGTGTTGTGGGAGATCGTGAAAGTTGGGAGACAGGAGGAAGGAAAAGAAGAGTTGTTCGTTCAATCGACCCTTTACGGAAAATCGCATACGGAGAAGCATTTAATAAGATTGCTTTTCTACCTGTCGACGAAGTAGAGGATCAAACATGGAACTGCTTGCCTTACCCCGATAATAGCCTTTCACTATGGGATCAGCTTGAATTGTAAAAAGAGGACCACTAGGTGGTCCTCTTTTTATGCAGATTCATTTTTCGGTTGGCGGAGCTTCTGGCGAATAATCTCAGGTTGACTCTTAATAGTCTCACCTGCTGCTTTCCTCTCTTGAATTTCCTTGTCTGCTTCCAATAATAATGGTATTGCTTTTTCGTATGAAATTCCTATCTTCTCTACTATTTCCTCCACCTTCTGTGGTTTAACAGTTCCAATTTTCGGCCACTCTTTTTTAACGTCACTTTCACTCTTACTTTCTTCGACCTCATCTTTTGGATCCCATTTTGATTGCAAAAACTTTCTTAGGTTTCGATCCGTTTCTCTAGTAGTTTTCCCATCCATAGCATTCATGAATTCATTTAAGTATATTTTTGCTTCAAGATATGGAATACCCATATCTTGAATAATCCCTCTTACCTTATTTGCACTCAGGGAACCAATCGCAGGATAAACTTCCTTCTTATTTTCTTCTTTTACTTCAGTTGTCTCACTATCAATTTGAGAGGAAATTCCTTTTAATTCTCTTATTTTTGTTTCTTTTGGGTTTACTTTTTTAGCAGTTTCATCTTTCTTATTGTTCACCCCTAGCTTACTTTGCTCTTCAGGGGTTAATTCAGGTATCTTCACTTCATGTAATTGGATATCTTTTCTTTCAGGCCACGGATGATGATTTCTCCATCCGGGATTTTCTTTGTCCTTAATCGTTTGAGCGATAAAGGCTTCTTTTACTTCACCGTTTACAGTTAACCTACAAACAGCATGGAATCTCTTCATTTGAAGAATATCGTCCGTCCCAATCCGTACTCTGTCTTGGTCCTCATCACGCAAACCAATGAAATTACTGTAAAGTTGAGCAAAAGACTTCGCCCAAGCATCTGCTTCATCCATATCATTGTTTCGGAATATAACTTTATGTCCAAATAGCTGTTTGAACACCTTCTGTAAATTCGGATCCTCAATGGATGAAAGGCTAAGTGTGGCTCCCGTTGTACGGGCTCCATATTTCCTAGATTCCTGCAAGATTTCCTTGAGAGCATCGTTTGCGTATCCGTGCATCTCGTCCAAAAATAGATTCACTTGAACCCGTTCTTCTTGAGGAATGTCAGCTTGTGAGGAAATAGCCTGAAATAGAAGACTCATCAGCATATTACACATGAGCATACTGGTCTCTTGGCCAACTTCATTCTTACCCGTATACAAGATGATAGCAGCCTTTTCTTCTCTAATGATTTTCCGTAAAGTAAGCGGCGACGGATGACAGAGAATCTTTTCTACTCGTTCGCTGGCTAAGAGAGTATTGTATTTATTGAGAATCGGAGCCACCTTATTAACGTAAGTGTTATGTGACTCTCTAAGGTTTGAAAATTGTGTCGTCCAATACTTCTTAATACTGCTACCATCCGGTAGATCATTCATTACGCTCTCTCGAAAATCATCATCGACTAACATATCACGCATGTGCCGAAAATCAATAACAGGTATGGCACGCTTCCATCGATCATGAGTATCACGAACTTTTCTTAGAGCCAGAAAACTCTGTTGAAGAAAATCCCCTGACTGATCCCCGACAGCAGATCTCCCGTAAGCTGTTCTAAACGAAGATAGGAGGTTCCCTGATAAAGTATCTGCCTGAACCCCATCGTCTGCAAGAACGTTTAATCCATAATCACTGGGACGAGATAAATCAATCACATAAGTTTTCTTATCAGGAGGAATTCGATCCAAGAAGGCTTCGGCATCACCTCGGTCATGGATCACGATCACAGAGGATTGCTCTGGATCTTTTAAAACTGGAGCAGCATAATCCGTCATAGCCTTCGTCTTCCCCGATCCATGGAGACCAATAAACAACATATTTAAATATCGATCTATTTCTAGAATAGAAATGGGCTTTCCATTCTCTGCAATCATGAAAGAATCAGCTTTATTGTCAGGAATACCCGTTGGTAGAGGAACACGTCGAGAAGCAGATCGTTCTAACCCCGATACCCTCAAACGCATAGACGGCAACTGCAACAAAGTAGCAAGATGGAACGAAGATAATTTAACTTTTGGACCTAATAAAATCGAAGGCATTGCCGCTTCCATCCACCAGCGCCACCAAAACCGCTTCATTGCGGATCGCAGCAACCAATTAGGAAGTAATTCAGGAATCAATCTGTTTTCTGACGAAGCCTCGGCCATGGATCCAATAACAGACTGTCTAGCCTCTTTTGATACAGAAACAATCCGAACTTCGCATTTAAATAATCCTTTTCCTCGATTCTCAAAACTCGCCTTTAGCTCCTTCTGTCGCCCCATACCTAATCCGCTACCCGAATCCCCTTCCTCTTCTTGGTTGTATTTCATTTCGAATTCATCATGCAATTTAATCAATTTATTCTGTCTATGAAGTGATAAAGGTGTCATCACAACTTGGAACTTCACATCCTCTTCTATGTTATCCAGCGAAGCAAAGAATGCCTCAGATATTGATTTCTGATAGTTTTTTAAGCTCTGCAAAGGATAAATCCAATCTCGCTGTAGACGTAGTTGCAAATACTCTTTCGGCACAGGTTCATTTTTTCTCCGCTCGATAGTCTCAAATCGGATATTCTGATACACAGACTGCAAACTACTACATATTTGATCCAAGATCGGTCCCGGTGCTGAAAGATGAATATACTTCTGTCCACTTCGTTGTCCTTGTTCCCAAACGAAATGATGAAAGCCTGTAAACCATCCTGTAAGAGGAAATCTTGTAAGAAGCATCCCATTAACAGAATCAATAAACTTCGCGACTTCGAACGGATCTGTCGTATCATCCCTACTCAATATGACTTTTCTTGTTTCGATGATCGAATAACGATGCAAGTAAAAATAAAATTGAAACCCTACCATCAAAATCCATATAAAGAAAGGAATGGCGAGAAGAACAGCTAACCCAATGAGAATAGTATCCAAATTAATCATAAAGCTTTCCCACAAACCAAAAAAAACATAGTTATATTTATTCCAAAACGACCAAAATAACCCGATAACTGCTACTAGTAATACCAATATACCTTCAATTTGACCATTTTTAGCTGATTTGCTCATTTCATCATCTCCTTGGGCAATCCGTATTTCATTATCAAACCTGAAACATGAATCAACCAAATATTAGCTGACTTACGAATATCTATTGGATGAAAACGTCCTTCAAGTATCCTTTGACGGATACCACGTATCCTCCAAACATTCTCTGCTTCTTGAGTTGTAATCCAAGGAGATCCCCCTATCACCCATAAGATAATAGACCCTCTCTGATCCCTAATATAAGGAGAATACTCTTCTACCTCCTGCAATAAAACAAGAAGACACTCAGCCACAGACCTCTTAACATCAATCTTCATTTCATCTTTAACCCAAATAACTTCTTTCCATCGAGAATCATTTAAAGAAATCCATAGAGGATCCATTGAATCAATTGAGCACATAGGAGCCATCATAGTATCTCCATTCAATACAAAAGGACCTACAGCAAATAGTTGGTCTAAATACTGAAAACAATATACCACCACTTTTCTCCTTTACTAGTATTTACACAGTTATTTTATAGTACGAAATCGTACTATGTCAACCTATCCCGCCACCCCCAGCTTCTCCCCCTAAAAGACCTAAAGACTAAAAGCCTCTCTGTTCCCCTAGTGAATATAAAAAGGGAAGTGGCTTGTTGCCACCCCCAGCTTCTCCCCCTAAAAGACCTAAAGACTAAAAGCCTCTCTGTTCCCCTAGTGAATATAAAAAGGGAAGTGGCTTGTTGCCACCCCCAGCTTCTCCCCCTAAAAGACCTAAAGA
>NZ_JANTPT010000007.1 GCF_024753565.1 Mechercharimyces sp. CAU 1602
AGAGATAGAGGTTCTCTTCGGAGCAGAAGTGACAGGTGGTGCATGGTTGTCGTCAGCTCGTGTCGTGAGATGTTGGGTTAAGTCCCGCAACGAGCGCAACCCTTATTGTTAGTTGCCAGCATTGAGTTGGGCACTCTAACGAGACAGCCGGTGAAAGCCGGAGGAAGGTGGGGATGACGTCAAATCATCATGCCCCTTATGTCCTGGGCAACACACGTGCTACAATGGCTGGTACAACGGGTAGCGAAGCCGCGAGGTGAAGCCAATCCCAAAAAACCAGTCTCAGTTCGGATCGTAGGCTGCAACTCGCCTACGTGAAGCCGGAATCGCTAGTAATCGCGGATCAGCATGCCGCGGTGAATACGTTCCCGGGCCTTGTACACACCGCCCGTCACACCACGAGAGTTTGCAACACCCGAAGTCGGTGAGGTAACCTTTACGGGGCCAGCCGCCGAAGGTGGGGCAGATGATTGGGGTGAAGTCGTAACAAGGTATCCCTACCGGAAGGTGGGGATGGATCACCTCCTTTCTACGGAGCTCGAACGAGCAAAACGAGAAAGCAACAACAAGCAAGACTTGCGGCTTGGAACTAGCTTTTCGCTCTTTGGTTTTCAGGGAATGATTTTATAAAGAGTCCTTCGGGGCTCTTTTTTTTCAATTCTTGCCGTTGGAGTAATCCTCTTACTTGATGGGCTCTCCCAAGCGACTGAAGGAAGTTCCTGTGCTAATCTCCTATCTCTTAGTGATAGATTTAAATAACTTAATCTTCAGTATACAACTATTATATATATATAATGGTTAAAGTTTCAACAATATACTAGATATAGTATGGTATGATATCAAATTAGATAAATATAGCATAACTTTTTTCATAAAAAGTATATCTAATTTGGTGTCGATTATTGTAGAATAAAGATGCCAACTAGGAAAAATATGAAACTGGTAGAGAAGGGATGGGAGTTAGTGCGTTTTCTACGTATGTATCTAAAAATGGTACTTATCATTACTCTTGCTTTACAGGGGTTGTTGTTTACTTCTGGAGCAACAGACTCTTGGGCGATGGGGGCAGAGAAATCCGCGCCTGTAAAAACAGAAAAGGTAGTAAATGATAGTTCATCCAAAAAGGTATTGTTTGATAATACCCATGGACAGACAGCCGGTGCAGCAGACTGGGTGATTGATGGAGCTTTCTCAGATTTTGCTGATGGTTTGGTAGGGAACGGATTTGATGTGAATGAGCTTCGTCAAACGACTCCCATTACTTATAATGATTTAAAAGATTATGATGTCTTTGTCATGCCAGAAGCGAACATACCATATAAGACATCAGAGCAAGCGGCGTTGATTCAATATGTCGAAAATGGTGGCAGTCTCTTTTTTATCGCTGACCACTATAATGCGGATCGCAACAAAAATCGCTGGGATTCTTCAGAGATATTTAATGGTTATCGTAGAGGTGCCTATGGGAACCCAACCAAAGGAATGAGTTCTAGTGAAGCCTCTTCAACGGCGATGAAAGATGTAACTAGCACCGATTGGTTGGAAGATAATTTTGGGATTCGATTCCGCTATAACGCTCTGGGTGATGTGGAAGCGACTCAAATTGTTGAGCCTGAGCAAGCATTCGGTATTACTGAAGGTGTAAATAAAGTCGCTATGCATGCAGGTTCAACACTTGCTATTACAGATGAAAAGCAAGCTAAAGGCATCGTATATTTACCAAAAACAGATGCTGCTTGGTCACATGCTGTCGATCAAGGAGTGTATGCTGGTGGAGGAATCGAGGAGGGCCCATATGCTGCTGTTTCTAAATTAGGAAAAGGAAAGGCCGCTTTTATTGGTGATTCTTCTCCAGTAGAGGATGCCTCGCCGAAATATATGCGTGAAGAGACAGGTACAACGAAAAAGACATACGATGGCTTTAAGGAAGCCGATGATGCTACCCTGCTCATCAATATGATGGAGTGGCTAGCCAAACAAGAAAACTATACCAGTCTGGATCAAGTAGAGGGTCTTACTCTGGATCAACCTACTCCTCTTCTCTCTTTTGAAACACCGTCTGCTTCAACTGAACCAGAGAAAGAGCCATGGGCGGAGCCAGCCGAAGGGTATGATTGGTGGGATCCATCTACTTTTAAGCCTGGATCGTATGGAGCAACTGAGCAGAATCAAGAGCAACAAGTTAGTTATGAACTGGGTCACCAGTCAACCTTACCTAATGCTACCTCGTTTAATATCGAGGTGAAGGTTAGCAACTTAACACCTGGAACAACATTGTCCGGAGTAAATCTTGGGATATACACATCGGGCGGCACTCAAGTAGCAAAAATACAAAACGCTGATGGATCGTGGCCCAGTCAATATGGTTATAGCGAGTCGTTTTCTATCACAGCGGGTAACGATGGTGTAGCCACCAAAAACGTAACCGTTCAGGTGAAGGAAGGACTGGTTGGTCAAGCTACTTTGCGTCTGCGTGAAGGCTCACGCGAGTTATTGTCGAAGCAGGTAACAATTGACGATGTTCCAATCGAATCGCAAGGGGAATTGTCTTACACCTTAGGTGTGCCAGAAAGGGTGGCAGATGCTGAGATTTTTACAGTGAGGGTTGTACTGACTAACGCTCATAAGGGGGAGACAAAGGCAGATCTTGATTTGGGTATTTATCAAGCCAATGGAACACAAGTAGGTTTAATTCGGAATGAAGATGGCTCGTGGCCCAATTACTATGGCTATAGTGCTGATTTTACCGTGACAGCGGATCAGAATGGATATGCGAGTAAAGAACTTACCGTATGGATTAAACGAGGAACCGCAGGGGATGCTAATATCCGTTTGCGACAAGCGGGGAAAACATTATTGACCAAGCCGATTACAGTTGAATAGCGATGTAAGGAGATAGAATAGGACGTGGAGCCGGATATGGCTTTACGTCCTGTTTTTTAGTGCGAAAAAATAGTTGACATTTAAGGTATGACTGGATGATTGTGCCACTATAATGTAACATTATTAAGTATAAAGACAACATTAATCTATCCTAATAGAGAAAATAGGATCATTTTAACTGAAAAAAAGTGTACCATTTTGCAACTTCCATGATAAAATATAAGAGGTTAATATTTTTACATTCATAGATTGATGACATCATGGAGGTGCTTTGTTCTTGCGTTTTCAACACGTATTTTTAAAAGTGTTGTTGGCTTTTGCACTAATTTTGCAGGGGGTGTTCTTTATACCAACCCAGCAATCGTTTGCAGAGGGACCAACAGATCCTGCTCCTGAGATCCAACCTAAAGTGGATAATGAGAATGCAGGCAAGAAAGTATTATTTGATAACACCCACGGACAGACAGCAGGTGCAGCAGACTGGGTGATTGACGGGGCTTTTTCAGACTTCGCTCATGGATTAGCAGAAGATGGTTTTTACGTAAAAGAGTTACGTAAAACGACTCCGATCACCTACGATGACCTTAAAGAATACAATGTTTTTGTCATGCCAGAAGCAAACATCCCTTATAAAACTTCCGAGCAAGACGCACTAATTCAATATGTTGAAAATGGCGGAAGCATCTTTTTTGTAGCGGATCATTACAACGCTGATCGCAATAAAAACCGGTGGGACTCTTCAGAAGTATTTAATGGTTACCGACGTGGAGCATTTAATGATCCGACCAAAGGGATGAGCGAGGCAGAAGCCAATTCTGACGCTATGAAAGATGTAACCAGCACAGATTGGTTGGAAAGTAATTTTGGTTTGCGTTTTCGTTACAATGCACTTGGCGATATAGGTGCGAATATTATTGTTGAGCCAGAGCAATCCTTTGGAATTACCGAAGGTGTGAATACCGTTGCTATGCACGCTGGTTCTACAATCGTCATTACAGATCCAAAGAAAGCAAAAGGTGTAGTATACCTTCCTGAAACAGATGCCGCATGGCCACATGCTGTTGATCAAGGTGTGTATGCAGGTGGCGGAGTGGCTGAAGGACCATATGCGGCTATTGCGAAACTAGGCAAAGGGAAAGCTGCTTTCATTGGAGATTCATCTCCAGTAGAAGATGCAACCCCTAAGTATATGCGTGAAGATAAAACTGGTTCAAAGAAAACGTATGATGGCTTTAAAGAAGAAGACGATGCAACCTTTTTGATCAATACGATTAATTGGCTCGCGAATCAAGAAGAGTATACTAGCTTTGATCAAGTAGAAGGTTTGGAATTAGATGAACCTACACCGCTGCTTGATTTTGAAGAACCTGCTGCTTCGACCGAGCCCCAACCAGAACCGTGGTCAGCTCCAGGAGAAGGATACCTATGGTGGGATATGTCCACTTTTAGTCCAGGTGCCTATGGTTCTAGTAAAGAAGCTGAACAAAATCCAACTTATTCGCTTGTACACCAAGATGTCCTCCCCAATGCAGAAACTTTCCAGATTCGTGTTGTGATGGAGGATCTCGTCCCAGGTTCTACAGTGAATGATGTTAATCTTGGTATTTACGTAGCAGGTGGATCACAAGTAGCTAAGGTACAAAATGAAGACGGTAGCTGGCCAGATAACTATGGCTATAGCCCGTATTTTTCAATGACCGCTGACCAGTTAGGTCGCGCTACCAAAGATGTGACTGTACAGATAAAAGAAGGAACCGTAGGCGAGGCTAATTTGCGTCTGCGTAAAGGGTCGAGTAAACTGCTGACGAACGCAGTTACTATTGATAATGTGCCAGCAGAAGATTTGCCTAAAGATGAAATAGAATTACCTGCATTAAGTAGTATTGCTGATGCTCGTAAACAGGCAGAAAACAAGCTAGTAACAGTAGAAGGCGTTATTACAACGAAGCCAGGAATCTTTGGTAGCGAAGCATTTTATCTACAGGATGATACAGCAGGGATTTATGTATATCAAAAAGATAGCGGTTTCGAAGTAGGTGACAAGGTACGCATCAGTGCGCCTATTGTTATCTATAATACAGAGGTGGAACTGACAAACCTTGTAGCTATTGAGAAAGTAGGGACGGGCGAACTGCCAGAACCGAAAGTAGTGGAAGCGGCAGGTGACAGTAATCAAGGTGAGTTGATTCGTTTAGATAATGTCTCTATTGAGTCACTAGGTGAACCTTCACAGCACGGTACTTTTGAATTTGATGCTGTGGCAGGAGAGAAGACGACACGTGTGCGTGTGGATGGACGTACTGGAATTAAGTATGATGAGATTGTTGCACAGTATGAAGGTAAGAAAGTGAATATCTCTGGGGTATCCTCTATTTATAAGGGTACTTATCAACTTAAACCCCTTTCTGTAGAAGGTTTTAGTATAGCAGATGTTACTGCGCCACAAACAGAAGTAAGTGTGACAGGTGATGTATTCTCCACTGGTGTTTACTCAGGTGAAGCTAAGATTACTCTTACCGCTTCGGATGAGGGTACAGGAGTGGAAAAAGTAGAGTACCGCATTGGTGAAGATGAGTGGAAGCAGTATGAAGAACCTATCGTTGTAAGTGCAGAAGGGAAAACAAGCCTTCAGTATCGTGCATTCGATAAGACAGGTAATGTAGAAGAAGTGAAAGAAGTAAGCGTAGACGTGTTGACTGTAAGTGCTAAGAGTTTAAAGAAAATGATCAAGTCATCTAATATTGATCCGAAAGCGGTGGAGCGTCTACTCTTAGTAAAAGCAAAAGCAGTAGATTACTACTTTAAGAAAGCGGATCATTACCATGAAAGAGGAAATGCGAGATTAGCGCAAGGCTATGAAAAAGCGGGTAAAACCACACTGAAGTGTTTAAGCGATCTGGTTGATAAAGCAGATGCTTCGAAAGATGAGAAAAAAGATATCAACATGATGATTGATTCACTTATCGATAGTCGGAAGTAATGGATAGGGGGGAGTAGATGGCCTGGAGGTCTTTGCTCCCTCTTTTTATACATACATATGAAAACTCTTTTTTCTAGACTGGATATAGTATAAGTAATGATAGCCGGGTGCAATCGGCTATCTCAGTGATGCATGGCAGATGGATGTGCATATGGGATGAGTATAATTCAACAATGCCAGAAATAGAGTAAGGCGAGTAGTTATTCATGTGATTGGTGGCATGTAGAGGAATAAAAAAAATACTGATATGAGGTGGATACCTTCATATCAGTACATAGACTCGCTAAAAATTGTTATACAATTTTCTTGCGGATATAGCTAGAGAGAAGATCGAGAACCATAACCATGACAATAATACCGAAGAGAATAATTCCAACACGATCCCACGCTCGGGTTTGCAAAGCGAATAGCAAGGGTGCCCCGATACCGCCTGCACCAATGATGCCCAGAATGGTAGCAGAGCGAAGGTTAATTTCAAAACGGTATAAAGTATAAGAGATGAAGGATGGAATCACTTGTGGGATCACTGCAAACCACAATATTTGGAGCTTGTTCGCGCCAGATGCTAGTAGTGCTTCCATAGGACCATCATCTATGGTTTCAATCGACTCAGAGTATAGTTTTCCTAGCATCCCGATGGAATGAATTCCGAGTGCGAGTACCCCAGCAAATGCTCCTGGTCCTACTGCTTTAATAAAGAGCAATGCCATTACGATTTCAGGAAAGGTGCGAATAAAACTGAGGACAAATGTCCCTGATTCCGAAATAAAGCGGTACCGACTTAAGTTGCGAGCAGCCCAGAATGCGAAAGGCAGACAGAGAAACGCTGATACGAATGTACCTAAATAAGCGATGGAAAGCGTCTCAAGCAGGCCACGTAATAAGTCCCCGCCCTCAGGGTTATATACATAATCCCAGTCGGGATGTAGAAGTCCATCCAAGATGGAAAGAGATATTTGTCCAGCGGTTTCTTGAAATATTAGGCTAGGCATTCCTGCAAATGCCCAGATGTAGATGCCAATGATGGCAAAGATGATGACCCATTTGCGCCAGTTACGTGGTTGTTTTGTTTGCAAACTCATAACAATTTCTCCCGTATTTTTTTGGTTATAAAGTCAATAACCATGACCACGACTAAGGTTAATAGGATGATTGAGGACATTTGGTCATAACGTAAGAAGCCGAGGGTACTCTTATAATGCATCCCAATCCCACCTGCTCCTACTAGCCCTAAGATAGCTGCGGCACGAATATTGATTTCAAAGGTATAGAGAAAGTAAGCAGCAAATTGAGCGGATACTTGTGGAATCACACTAAAGAAAATCCATTGAATCTTATTCGCCCCTACAGCAGTCATGGCTTCCATTGGTCCAGGATCAATGGTTTCAACAAACTCATAAGTTAGCTTGGCAATAATGCCGAGAGAAAAGATTGTTAAAGCAAAAATCCCTGGAATAATACCTAAGCCAAAGATAGCTACGAAGATAGCTGCTAAAAGGAGATCAGGAATCGTGCGGAGGATATTCAACACAAAGCGTGCAGGCTGAACAACCCAAGAAGACGGAAATACATTGTAGGCAGAGAAAAGTGAAAGTGGGATAGCTAGTATAGCGCCAAATGTTGCGCCTAATAGTGCCATACGAATTGTTTGAAACATATCACCATAAATTCGGTCGAAGTACGCCCAATCAGGCGGAACCATTTGAACGAGGATTTCCCCCATTTCAGGAATACCAACGAAGACATCCGTTAGTGTAGCTCCTGTTTGATAGGCACTACCCCAAAGAAAGAGTAGGATTAATGTCCATGTCAGTGTTGACTTCGTTTTTGAAGGTGATACGATGCTGTTTTCATTCATATCCCTTAATCTCCTAACAATTCGTCGTTTTTAATATCGCGTCCGTAGATTTCGGAGAATTTCTCATCTGTAGCTTCTGCAACAGGACCATCGAAGACCAGTTCTCCATCACGGAGCCCGATGATGCGGGTCGCATACTCACGTGCAATATCGATAAAGTGTAAGTTAACTACCATGGTGATCCCTAACTCTTGGTTAATGCGACGCAGATCGTCCATAACTTGACGAGTTGTGAGAGGATCGAGCGAAGCTACAGGTTCGTCAGCAAGAATGATCTTCGCTTCTTGTGCTAATGCACGCGCAATGGATACCCGTTGTTGCTGTCCACCAGATAGTTCATCTGCACGTGTTTGCGCTTTATCAGGAATACCCACACGCTCGAGAGCTTGTAGCGCTAACTCTACATCTTTTTTTGGCCATAATCCCAATAAAGTACGTAGGGTGGAGTGGTAAGCAACTCGACCCGATAAGATGTTTTTTAAGACAGTGGTACGCTTAATCAAGTTGAAACTTTGAAAAATCATACCGATATCACGACGAATCTTACGTAGCTGATCTCCTTTGGCTTTCGTAATGGAGTTGCCGTTGATAATGATTTCTCCGTCTGTGATTTCATGCAGGCGGTTGATCGAGCGAAGAAGTGTTGATTTTCCCGCACCAGAGCGACCTACAATAACAACAAAATCCCCTTGATTAATCGTAGTATCAATTTGATTTAAACCGACTGTTCCATTTGGGTACACTTTGGATATATTCTTTAATTCAATCATGTTTTTCCAACCTTCTTCGTAAAGTTTAGGAAAAGAAAAAGGCCGTTCATCACGAGAACGGCCATAGGAACTGTGATACTAATTACTGTAACGACTCCACTTTTTCTTGATATTCGCGAACGATGTCAAATGTTTTATCGTCAGAAGCGGTATAGCCTTCATGCGAATACATGCTGGAGATGATTTTTTGGCCTTCAGAGTCTTTACCTATAGCGATAAAGGCATCTTGAATTTTCTTTTTCCATTCGTCGGATAGATCCGGACGTACACTGATTGTGTCGTTCGGGATTGGCTCAGTAGCATGTACAATCTTTGTTTCTTCAAACACTTTAGGGAAATCGCCTTTAACGATATTACGAGCATCACCAAAAACGGCAGCTGCATCTACTTGGCCATTGAGTACAGCTAAAACGGCTTCACTATGTCCTTGCAAGATGGTGCTTTTTACATCTTTTTGAGGGTCAACACCGGCTTTGTTTAATTCGACTGCTGGCCATACATAGCCGGCAGAAGAAGTTACATCTTGCCAAGCGATTGATTTACCTTTAAGGTCTTCTAAACTATTAATATCGGAGTCTTTTTTAGCAATGATATATGCTAGGTAGTAGTCAACTAATTCGTCAGTAGCCGCTCCATCTTCTTTATTGACACCATAACGTTGTGCTTGAAGTAGCACTTCGGCAGCACCTTTATCTTTAGCTAGTACATAACCGGTTGGTGGCAAAAAGCCGACGTCTACCTTTTTAGAATCCATCGCTTCGATGATGGTGCTATAGTCAGTAGAGATGCTTACGTTTACCGGAATATCCAGTTGTTCTTCGAGCAGTTTAGCGAGTGGCTTAGCATTCGCTTCCAATACAGCGGCATTTTGCGAAGGGATAAGCTGGACATTTAATTCTTTTGGTGTATATTTTTCTGATTTATTATCGTCAGCCGCTTCCCCACCACAGCCGGCTAGCAGTCCTCCTGCGAGTGCAACGGAAAGTCCGACACCCATGAGTCGTTTGAACATGATGAAACCCCCATTTAACATAGTGAATACGAATTCCATAAACAATATATCACATTTTGCACTTTTGTGTGTAAATATCATAGAAAAAATCGTGATTATTTGTTTCCAGTTGGTGACGAAAGAAGAAAGCAGGTATAATTAGGTGTGGTATTATCGTGAAAAGAGAGAAGTAGTGAGATAGCGCTGTAGTAGAAAGGTGATAAAATTACGATGCAGAAACAGGTAATTACAATTTTAGAGACGAGCGATATACACGGACATGTTCTACCCCTCCACTATGGGTTGAACCAAGAGATGGAAGTGGGAGTTGCTAAAGTAGCTAGCTTGATTAAAAAAGTGCGAGCAGAAGGAAAAAACACTATTTTGATAGATAATGGAGACGTGATTCAAGGCTCTCCACTCGCTTATTACTGTGCACGGATTGGTACGACGGCTCCAAATCCAATGGTAAAGATCTTAGATACACTCGGTTATGATGCTGCTGTACTTGGCAATCATGAGTTTAATTATGGACAACAGACGTTAGATCAAGTGGTGCGGGATTCTTCCTTTCCATGGCTCTCTGCCAATGTACTGGCGAAGGAGACGGGGGAGCCTCTCTATGGTCAACCCTACATCATCAGAGAATATGAACATGGATTGCGGGTGGGCGTGCTCGGAATTACTACTCAGTACATTCCTCATTGGGAAGATCCCAAGCATATTGAGAAGATGGATTTTGCTGACCCCGTTACTACTGCTAAAAAATGGGTTACTTATCTACGTGAAATAGAACAGGTCGACCTTGTTGTGGTCTCTTACCATGGAGGATTGGAACGAGATATAGAGAGCGGAGAAGCCTTAGAACCACTTACTGGAGAGAATCAAGGGTATCAGATATGTGAAGAAGTAGCGGGTATTGATGTACTGTTGACGGGTCATCAACACCGTGATTTAATCGCCCGTACTGCTAACGATGTATTAGTCGTACAACCGGGAAACAATGGCCGCTTCTTGGCAAAGATAACGGTAACCTTGGATCAGAGCGAAGGAAGATGGAAGGTGACGGGTAAAGAGGGGGAATTATTAGCTGTAGAAGGTGTCCCTGTTGATGCGGAGATCGTTTCTTTGATTCAGCCATACGAGGAAGCAACTCAAACCTGGTTAGATCAGCCGATTGGCGTGATTGAAGGCGATATGTTAGTGCGAGATCCTATGGAGATTCGCACCAAAAAACATGCGATGATTCAATTTATCAATCGGGTTCAGATGGATGCAGCAGGTGTTGATATAGCTAGTACATCTTTGTTCGATAATTATGCTCCCGGCTTTCCTAATGCTGTAACGATGAGAGATATCGTAGCCAACTATATCTATCCTAATACACTTAAGGTTCTTCGTCTTAGTGGACAAGACATTAAGGATGCGTTAGAGCACTCTGCATCGTACTTTGCCCCGTATAACGGCGAAAATATTGAGGTTAACCCTAAGTTCTTATACCCAAAACCGGAGCATTATAACTATGATATGTGGGACGGTATTGAATATAGGATTGATATCTCACGCCCTATCGGCGAACGGATAACTCGATTGTCTTATCATGGATCCCCATTACAGATGGATGGGCAGTATGATGTTGTAATGAATAACTATCGTGCTAGTGGTGGGGGTAACTATCATATGTTCCAAGGGAAACAAGTTGTGCGTGAGGTACCGACGGAGATGTCGGAGTTGATCGTTGAATATATAACGAGAACTGGAACCGTGAAGGCAGAAGTAGAGGAGAACTGGTCGCTTATACATGACTAGGTTGCCTTTACAATAGAGAAGAAGAGAAAAGCTGGTGTACCTCCTGCGCAGGAGGTACACCAGCTTTTTGTAATGTGGAATCATATTACATTAGGATAACACATATACCTGATTGTTACATCTCCATGCTATGACCCACTTACCGCTGAGATAGGAGGAGCTTGACGAATAGTCCGCCCTTTTCCATAGGGAACGCAGAGTGGGGTGCCAAAGATAGGATCAAAGGATATTTGGCATTTCATATGAAACACCTCTTTGACCATATCTTCGTCCACAATCTCTTCAGGGTGACCTTGAGCAAAAACCCCACGGTCTTTAATCGCCACCATATAGTCCGCATATCGACAAGCTAAATTAAGGTCGTGTAACACCATGATGATCGTTTTGTTTTGCATTTCATTTAGTTCAAATAGCAGGTCGAGCACTTCGATTTGATGGGCCATATCTAAATATGTAGTAGGTTCATCCAACAAAATGATGTCTGTATCTTGAGCCAGAACCATAGCAATCCACGCACGCTGGCGTTGCCCCCCTGACAGGGCATCGATGGTGCGATCTTTATATTCTTCCATATGGGTTACTTGCAGAGCCCAGGCGACACACCGTTCATCTTCGTGTGACCACTGTTTGCGCCAACTTTGATAGGGATAGCGACCCTGTTTTACTAGTTGCTGTACGGTTAAGCCTTCGGGGGCGATAGGGCTTTGGGGTAAGATAGCTAGGTTCTGGGCAAGCTTTTTAGTCGATTGGTGGTGAATGGATTTACCATCGAGTAAGATATTTCCTTGATGTGGTTTCATCAATCGAGCGAGGGAGCGTAAGAGGGTTGACTTACCACAGCCATTACTACCTACGAGCACGCTTATTTTCCCCTTTGGCAGTGAGAGAGTTAGATTATCGATAATGGTAGATTGACCATATGCCAATGTTAGTTTTTCTGTCTTAAGGGCAGAACGATTCATGCTATACTCCTCCTTAAGCCTTGCGGCCATGATGATAAAGTAGGTAGATGACAAAGGGGGCTCCTAAAATAGCAGTAAAAATTCCCGCAGGTAGGTCTAGTGGTGCAAACGCCGTCCGTGCAATCATGTCTGCTACTAACAAGAGAATCCCTCCTATACAGGCGGCAACAGGTAAATAAGAACTGACAATGGGACCGACAAGCATACGAGCGATGTGTGGTGCCATTAGACCTATAAAGCCGATGGGGCCTGCTGCAGCCACAGCCGCACTGGCGAGGGCAACACTGATGATGACCAACAGAAACTGATTCCATTGAAGAGAAGTCCCGAGACCTTTAGCAATATCTTCTCCTAATTGCTGCACATTCAGGTGTCGAACGATAAAAAATGTACAAACCAGAAAGAAGAGAAGCCAAGGAAGCAAGAGGTGCACTGTTTTCCACGAGCTAGAATATATACTCCCAGCTAGCCACATAGAAGATTGGCTGGCGGTATAGATAGGACTCTTAATTAAGAATAAAGTGGTGAGAGCTTGAGCTGCGGCATTAAAACCGATCCCAATTAAAATGAGGCGCATCGGACTGATGCCTTCTTTCCAAGCGAACAGATAGATAAGAAATGCTGTGATAATCCCACACACAAAGGCAGCTATGGGCTGCCATACAATACTTGCTCCGCTGGCAAATGCGAGAAATCCAACGGCCCCTGCAGAGGCCCCGCCTGTGATGCCAATAATATCAGGTGAGGCGAGCGGGTTGCGTACGAGTGATTGTAGGATACTCCCTGACACAGCTAATGAAATACCAACCATAAGTGCGATTAACGCCCGTGGGAGTCGAAAAGTATAGACGATCAGCTCCATACGAGGATCCCCTGCGCCTATTAATGTTTGCAATACCTCGACAGGAGATAAGTAATAGTCCCCTATGCCTGTACTTAAGAGAAAGGTAAGGATGCAAACCAGAGAAAAGATGAGTGAATACCATAAAGCTTTCATATCTAGAGAGGCTGAATAATAGGAAGTACGAAGATCAAGTTCTTTTTTCATGATGCTGTAAAGCCCCTTCTGGCGATCAAGATAAAGAATGGTGCCCCGATAAGGGCAGTAAGCACACCCACCGGGATATCTTCTGGGTATGAGATAAAACGGGCTCCAACATCGGCAAGGAGGAGAAAAGCCCCTCCTAGTATGGCACAGTATGGAAGTAACCAACGATAATCAATTCCGACTAATGAACGTGCCATGTGGGGAATGATGAGACCCACTAACGATATTGGACCTGCGACTGCGACTGACCCTCCTGCTAAGAGAATAATGATTACGGAGGCACTTAGTTTCACCCAAGTCGTGCGCATGCCTAGACCAGTAGCTGTGTCATCCCCCATCAATAAAGTGGTCATCGGTCGTGCTAACACAGCGGTTAAGCACCATGCGAGTAGAAAGAAAGGCATCACTTCCGCTAGCATTTCTAATTTACGCCCTTGCACGGAGCCACTAATCCAGGAGAGTGTCTCTTCAAGTGCTCGTTGATCAAGTGCCAAGATGCCTTGCACTAAGGTATAAAATAGAGCTGAGATCGCAGCACCGGCAATGGTAAGTTTGATGGGTGTCATTCCCTCTCGTCCAGTTGAGCCTAGCACATATACGATGATTCCGCTTATGGCAGCCCCTGCAAAGGCTATCCATGTATATGCGGTCAAGGAATTGACAGAGAAAAAAGAGATCGACATGACAACGAAAAAGGCGGCACCCGCATTAATTCCGAAGATGCCAGGTGAGGCAAGCGGGTTACGGGTAAGCCCTTGCATCAAAACACCTGCCATGGCCATATTGGCACCGACGACTACAGCGATGACTGCGCGAGGAAGACGGGCTGTTTGGATGATTAGATCAGTTTGATTCGTACTAGCTATATTGGAAGAAAGAGAAACGAGCGCACGTACAAGCGTATTCCAACTGTAATTTTGTAGGCCGAGAGATAAACTGAGCAAAAAACAGATCATAAGCACTACAGTGCCAAAGATTAAGCCCAACCATTTCCCCCTGTGTGAATCGATTAATGGTTTCATCCGTATCGTCGTCCTTTATAGTTGCTTCGCCTTCATTTTATGAGAATGGTTCTCAAATGTCAATAATATTGAGAATCAATTTCATTTAGTTGACAAACGGGTATAGATCATTGTATAGTTCAAATGGTAATGAAAATCTTTATCAATTAGAGGTGAAGAACGGATGAAACGCCGTTGGAATCGATTTTATACACTTTTATCGTTATTGTTGGTGCTCTCGCTAGCATTAACTGCTTGTACTACGAATGAAGCCGATACAGGCTCAAAGGAGAAAGAAAAGAAGAGTGAAGCAGTACGCACTGTAGAACATGCTATGGGGAAAACAGAAATTAAAGGAACTCCTGAGCGTGTTGTCGTCCTCACTAATGAAGGAACGGATATCGTTGTCTCTATGGGCGTGAAACCTGTAGGTGCAGTTCAATCTTGGATTGGCGACCCTTTCTTTGATTACATAAAGGATGATCTTAAGGAAGTAAAGGTAGTAGGGGATGAGTTACAACCTAACCTGGAAACCATCGCTTCTCTCAATCCAGACTTAATCATCGGAACGAAAGTACGGCACGAGAAAATCTATGATAAGCTATCGCAAATCGCACCTACCGTGATGAGTGATTATATCGGTGTAACCTGGAAAGATAATGTAGCATTATATGGGGAAGCGTTAAACAAAGAAGAGAAAGCTACTCAATTAATGGATGACTGGAATAAGCGTGTAGCTAGTTTTAAAGAGAAGCTAGGTGAAAAAGCGGATACCAAAGTATCTATCGTACGATTCTTGCCTGACCATACACGTATCTCCTACAATATGTTCCCAGATGCTATTATTAAAGAAGTAGGATTGTCCCGCCCAGAATCACAGACGGGTAAGGAAGATCCCTATGCAAAAGTGACGAAAGAACGCATCCCAGAGATGGATGGCGATGTAATGGCGGTTCTTTCCTTTGCGATGGAAGGTCAAGAGAAAGATTTGAAGAGTGCTCAAGATGAGTGGATGAATGACCCACTCTGGAAAAATCTCGACGTAGTAAAAAGTGGTCAAGTATATGAAGTAAACGATGTTACGTGGAATACAGCGGGTGGCTATAAAGCGGCTAACCTGATGCTAGATGATCTAGAAAAGTACTTTACCTCCAAGTGAGGGAAATGACAAAAGGAGTGTGGCGCTTTGGTGCCACACTCCTTTTTATGTATGTTCGCATAAACGAAATTGTGAAGTAGGAAAAAGGGTTCCTTTATACCAAGGAATGCTGCTCGCACGAATCTACTAGTGTAAGGAATTTTATTCTAAACTATGAAAATGTAAAATAGTAGACGAAAGGTGTTGCCAGCACAATTCATCATATGCTATAGTATTACTTGTCGCCACTTAGAACGTGGCTTACGCACCTTGAAAAGTAAATACTTCAATGAGTCAAGGGTATTACAACAACACCGGTTGTAAGAAACGTGAGATCCTTTATATAGAGGATAAGCGAATAAGGGCACACGGTGGATGCCTTGGCGC
>NZ_JANTPT010000008.1 GCF_024753565.1 Mechercharimyces sp. CAU 1602
GATGATTGGGGTGAAGTCGTAACAAGGTATCCCTACCGGAAGGTGGGGATGGATCACCTCCTTTCTACGGAGCTCGAACGAGCAAAACGAGAAAGCAACAACAAGCAAGACTTGCGGCTTGGATCTAGCTTTTCGCTCTTTGGTTTTCAGGGAATGATTTTATAAAGAGCCCTGTAAAGGACTCTTTTTTTGTGTATTGTTATAGACCGAGTTTAGAATTAATCAGAGTGTCAGTATGTTATTATAATTACCTTCTTAACCCATTTTTGATGATCAACGTTTTTTACTTCAATTAGTGATACTGGATTTCAACCAATATATTCTTGAATAGTTTATAATGATGGATGAATCCCATAAAATATAACCTTAACATCATTTTTTCTAAAAAGTATATCAAAATAGATGTCGAATGATGTAGAATAGGTATGTCTTATTCATTAATGTGTTTTAATTGATGAATCTAGTGAAAATGAATCTAGTGAATATTTCAATGGAGGTGCAATGGTTTGAGAATAAAGTATGCTTTTAGCCCATTTGCCTAAAACGAACCGTGCTTTTCTCAATTGACAGAAGTGGACGGATTGGAATTGGATGAACCAACTCCGCAGTTAAGTATAGAAGATCTCGTACCTGGATCGACGGAACCTGAGCCACGGGAGTTTCATACAATGAGGTAGGGTGTTTGGTTGATTTTTACTGGGCTCTTGCGGTATGTTTTAAATTCATTTTATTCTTATCATAAAGAAAAATATCGAAAGGAGTGGTTAGGTTGACTTATGCACTAAGTGCGATTTGGTTACATACGAAGAAAGTAACTGAGCGAGTAGTACCCACTACCACCAAGAAACAAATGATTTTGTTGATTCTTGTCTATGGTGTGGCTGTTGGTTTAGAGAATGCAGCCATGAAGAATATGGGCGATAAAATGTCAATCGTCCAAATTGGGGTATCCAGTGTCATTATCGGTCCACTTATGGGACTGTTCATCTGGTTTGTTATGAGTGGTATTTTGTATTGGACAAGCCGTCTTCTTGGAGGAATAGCTTCTTTTCGTGAAACAAGAGTTGCCACTGCATGGGCCACCATACCTTTTAGTGGAAAGCTCATATTATGGATCCCTCAGTTACTATTGTTTGGTGATGAGATGTTTACAAGAGAGACACCACGAATCGAGGGGAGCGTTCTCTTAATTGTTCTATTTATTTTTTTGTGGCTTATCGACACTGCGCTAAACATTTGGTTTGTGGTTGTGTTGTCGAAGGCGCTAGGGGCCGTACATCGGTTTTCTGCTTGGTTCGGGCTAGGTGCGATCATTATCCCAACGCTCCCTCTTATTTTTTTATATTTCTTCGCAGCTATTGTGGGACAGTAAAGGGGGATTATTGTGGATCTTGATGTTTATCGTCAATGGATGTTGTCTGTGGGAGTATCGACCCGCGAGACGATTACCGACATTTTGGACTGGCCAACCACCTATATGCCATGGGTCTGGATCGCTATTTTTGGTATCAATTTCACATTAACACAAATGTTTTTGTTTGATGGAAGAGAATGGGCTCCACTATCTGAAATATTTAGTAAGTCGCTAATTTTGGGTCCTTGTATTGGGATAGGATTTTGGCTTCTGTTTTGTAGCTTGATAACCCTGATCGGTTGGATGTTTCAAAGAAAGGTGAGTTGGTCACGTACTTTTACAGCGAGTGCCTGGGCAACTGTTCCATATAATGTAAAGGGAATCGTACTTATACCGCAAATCCTGCTATTTGGGGATGAGTTGTTTGCTCGTTCCACTCCAGAACTGAATCAAAGTGCAACGTTGACCTTGCTCTACCTCTTTTTCCTTCTAGTTGATCTATTGTGTATTATCTGGTTCTACATCGTATTAGTAAAAAGTATTTCTGTCGCTCACCAAGTAGCTGTGTGGAAAGCAAGTATGGTTATGGTTCTAAGTCTATGTATGGTGTGGATTATTTCATTAGAAATTTTCAACACTCTTTTTTTTCCACTTTAGTGATGAAAGAAGGCTGATTTTCAGTGAAATCATGGTGGCGTAAATATTGGCATGTGTTACAGTCACGAAAAGGTGCTTCCACACTGGAATATATCATCATTCTAGCTGCTGGTGTTGCTTTGGCAGGACTGTTATTTATAGCGATTCAAGAACAAGAAACCCCGCTTAAAAATCTGATTATGTCCGCATTAAATGGCGAAGTGGACACTAAGCAACAAGCGGCCCCACCAACGATCGAGAAGGCGAGTGCTGAAGAAGAGAAAAAATCGTCCTCTCCTACTCCCGCAAATGCAAAAAAAGAGCATAAAGATAAGAGCTGGGCAGACAAAGCAGAAGAGATCCCCGGTCTTGGCTGGGTGGTTAAAAAGAGCCGGCCCTTTGTAGAAGATCACATTGAACCTTTCTATGACGATTATATTGACCCTTGGGCGGGAGATCCCCTTGAATTTGCTTGGGATTTTGTCGATCCAGTCCCTAAGATATATGAAATGACGGAGGGGAACGAATGGGACACAGGGGATCATCTAGGGAATTATGATCGTTATGCAGAGCCCGTGCTTGAATACTTGGTGGCAAAAAAATTAGGAAAAGCGGGAAATTTATTTTCCAAGCTAGATAACAAGCTTTTTGATGGTTTTTTGACCAAAAAATATGATGACTATATCGCAGATCCTCTTACGAAGAAACGGGATGATTTTGTTGATTGGGTCTGTGATGATTCTTCAAGTGGAAAAACGGGAGCTCGCTTCATTGGACAAGCTTATGCGGATTCCAAATCGAATAATACCAGCACCAGTTGTTCGCTCACTTCGCAGATTCTAGGGGGAACACCTCGCAAGAGCCCGTCAGAATATAGCAATGACCAGACAAGAAAACATGTTCATGAGGGTGAAACGGTAGAAGCTCCCCAATCTGCTTATAATAGGAAATGGAGTGGAGACGGTCTTCACAACTGGAAAAATATGAAGGAGAGAGTGCGGAAGGATGGATACGAGTTTGAGGAGATTTTACTAGATTCGGAGACGGGAGTTCGAAAAGTGAAGGTAAAACTCATCGGTAGTGACCCTCAAGTAAAGGCGAAATATGAGAAAATCAAAAACGCTTTAGAAGAGCTACAAGATCCAGATCTAAGTAAAAGCAGAAGGAAAAAACTCGAAAAACAAGTGCCTCCCGATATGAAAAATAAGAAGCCGGAGGATATTGATCCAGAAGCTGAAGCAAGAACAAGTAAAGTAGAGACGAAAACAGTCTATCCTGAAAACTATACGGAACAGGAGATTGATGAGCTTGGTGGTCAAGCCTTGGAGGAATTTATGAAAAATAATGGAAATCTGCCATACAGTGTAAATCGGAAGGGGAAGGTAGACCCCGTTCTATTTAAATCCACTGTGAAGGGTCCCGATGGCAAAGACATTGAAGTGGAAGGTTATGTCGTCCCTAAACCCGATGGTACAGTAGATTATATGGACACGCACTATCCTAAATTCGATAATAACAGTAACGTAGTAAAAGAGAAATAAAGGAGTGATTGTGGATGAGTGGGCGTCTTCTTTCGTTTCTAGAAGAGAATAGACCGGCCAATATAGATGTGGATTGTGTATGGGGTTATCTCATCTTATTGGTACGGGATGAAGAATTAACGATCCAAGAGTTAATGGAGGAATATCAGGAGTTTCTCTCAGGGAAAAAGTGTGGTTCACAAGGGATTTCTTTTATGAGTAATTGGGATGGGACCATGCGGGCAGGTGTAGGGATGAATAAAGAGACGTGCGATGAAGACCTTTTCCTCAATCACTGGAAAAGGGTCATGGATCAGTACGAGGAAAATTATGGGTATTAAAAACGCATAAAGTGAGGAAAAAGGATACCAACAGAGGGATAGGATCGTGGAAAGACTCACGATATGTTTTACGCACACTTCCTTCCACCTTCCCATAAAATGTTGAATGGAGACCCAACGTTGGTATTTGCCCTCTACATCAGTGATGGAATAACAAGAACCATGATTACAGGTAGTAGATTTGGTGTTCAGCAGAATGATGGAATTTGAACAGAAAAATGATTGTTTTGAGCCTATTATCTTAGTATCATGCAACCTCAAATTCATCACTTGATGCCGAATCAGGGTCTCCACAACCCATTATCAAACATACGAAATTAGATGTGACATCTGAAGAAAGTTATTTCAGTGGTAATTTCATCCGTGGGAGAAGCTCGATCTATCTCTAGGATTTTTACGGGCGGGTTGGACAAAGAATCGAGGGATTCCCCCTTGGGTTTCTTTTGGTATGGGGAGCCTACCTCGACATTCCCCATTTTCCATTCCATCCTTGCTTCGTGAAGCGAAGAGAGATGGACTTCTTCGGCATATGGTCGACATGGACAACTTCCCTTGACCGCAATCTGTTTAATTTTCACTATGGGATACCCCTGCCTAATTTTAGAGGGGATTATATCCTGCTCGTGCGAAAGACCTGTTACGATGAATCTATTAATTTTTCGAACATGAGTAAAACATGCGTTTTTACTAAAAAAAGGTCTTGCGGATTTGAATAAACCTATGCTATAGTATTACTTGTCGCCACGAGATGTGGTAGTGATTCGCACCTTGAAAAGTAAATACTTCAATGAGTCAAGGGTATTACAACAACACCGGTTGTAAGAAACGTGAGATCCTTTATATAGAGGATAAGCGAATAAGGGCACACGGTGGATGCCTTGGCGCCAGGAGCCGATGAAGGACGGGACGAACACCGATATGCCTCGGGAAGCTGTAAGTAAGCGTGGATCCGAGGATTTCCGAATGGGGCAACCCACTAGTTGGAAGAACTAGTACTACTACCTGAATCCATAGGGTAGTCAGAGGCAGACCGGGGGAACTGAAACATCTTAGTACCCCGAGGAAAGGAAAGCAATTGCGATTCCCTCAGTAGCGGCGAGCGAACGGGGAACAGCCCAAACCATACGTCTTTGACGGATGGGGTTGTAGGGCGTCTCACATGGAGTTAGAAAAGAAGAGGGTAGGCGAAGTGAGCTGGAACGCTCCGTCACAGAGGGTAACAACCCCGTAGCCAAAACCTTCTTCTCTCCGAGACGGACCCTGAGTACTGCGGGGCACGTGAAACCCCGTGGGAATCTGGGAGGACCACCTCCTAAGGCTAAATACTTCCTGGCGACCGATAGTGAACCAGTACCGTGAGGGAAAGGTGAAAAGCACCCCGGAAGGGGAGTGAAAAAGAACCTGAAACCGTGTGCTTACAAGCAGTCGGAGCATGCATGACATGTGACGGCGTGCCTTTTGTAGAATGAACCGGCGAGTGACGATGGCGTGCAAGGTTAAGGTGAGAAGCTGGAGCCGCAGCGAAAGCGAGTCTGAATAGGGCGAGTGAGTACGTCGTCGTCGACCCGAAACCGAGTGATCTACCCATGTCCAGGGTGAAGTTTCGGTAATACGAAATGGAGGCCCGAACCCACTGAAGTTGAAAATTCAGGGGATGAGGTGTGGGTAGGG
>NZ_JANTPT010000009.1 GCF_024753565.1 Mechercharimyces sp. CAU 1602
TAAAAGAATTTGATTGCTCAAATTTCACTGACTTGGGTCTATCTTTCGCTCTTCAGTTTTCAAGGAACGTTTTCTTCTTTTTTCCTCACCGCTCTTTCGCGGCGACAAGATCTATCTTACCATGCTCTATTAATCTCGTCAACAGGCTTTTCGTTTTTTATAAGGATAAAACTATCCGTTTCCACAATCCACCGCTTTTTTATTATGTACTCCCTTCTTTTCGACAATGATAATTGACAAATTGACAATGGTCTTTTACACTGATGGCAGGAGGAAGGATATTATGTTGGTCAATCGCCTAAAAGAGTTGCGCGCAAAAAATGGCTGGAGCCAAACCGTCTTAGCACAAAAGATTTCCGTTTCACGTCAAACCATCAGTTTGATAGAGCGAGGAGATTATCACCCCTCCATCGTGCTTTCCTTAAGAATTGCTCATGCTTTTGATGTAACTGTAGAGGAAGTCTTCACACTGACAGAGGAGGAATGACGATGTTCAAAACATCCACGTTAAAGTGGATCACTATGGTTATCATTACGTTAATTCTGTTCTCAATTATTCGCACGTTGTCGTTTAAATTTCTGGATTTTAAGAACTCCTCTCCACAAACGGCGGAGTTTATACTGAATATCAGCTTACTTATCCTCATGATGATACTAATTTTAACAACCATCATCTCGTTGTTTCTATTGATTCATCATATCAAGAAGCTACGCAAAACAGATTTAGATGCCATTCATGAGACGATGACAAGTAACAAGATGTTCTTACATGTTTACTTATCTACTATTTCTTCTGCTGTTGGCTTGCTTATCATGGTCTGTGCAGGTACTTCAGCCAACTTTACAAAGCATTCAATAGAAGTCGCCTGGCAACTACCCTGGTATTTGGTGATCCCTTTTCTCACTGTCTTACTCCTTGGTCTTCTCAGTTCTTCCGTTGCCTCTTTCGCCGTTAAACAGCACAATCACAATTTTCCAGATCGTTCTATCCGCTTCTGGTCGTGGAACCCTCCCGTTGATCATTTTGAGCAAATGGATGAAGGTGAAAAGCATCTCGCCTACCAAGCCGCTTTCCGCTCCTTCGCACGTCTTAACTTGATGATTCCCATATTGCTATTGCTGTATTTCTTTTTATTTCCAATTCCACAAGCGATTGTACCTATTCTCGTCATCGGTATATTGTGGGCTACTCTCATGATTACTTACTATACACAGTTAAGTAAGGGTAGATCCTGATCATTCTTTATTACACTGCCTACTGTGGTAAGTGGGGTGTCCATGGTAAAGCCAAGCTCCTGTTCCATCTTCAGAACAGGAGCTTGGCTTTTTTTTATTTAGCCAGTTCTACTTCACCTGGAACTGGAAATCTGTATCTACAAGTACGATCCCCGCTGGGATAACAAGTACACCCCTTATGGAAATAAAAAGTTGATGCTCTATCGGTGACGGTACTTGACCACAGAAAATATATCGAATATAATAATCTTAAATTCAAGATATATTGAGCAGGAGGATGATATACATTAGCAAACATTACTGAAGATATCATGTGGGAGTTATTATTGATACTCTTAAATGAATTTGATTAGAAAAAACAGAGGTAAAGCTATCTCTACCGTCATACTCGAAGAAGTATCGCAATAATGAACATTTCGATAGAGGGAAGAAATAGCTCTTAATGAATCGACCAGGGACATAAGAGCTATCGTAAGATAATCAAATACTAGCTTAAATTTCAGGAGGTTTTATTATGAAATGGGTTGTAAGAATTCTGCAAGGTTTATTAGGTGCTTCTTTTACATTTATTGGTGCAAATATGCTACTAGCTGCTGAATCTATGGCTACTCAATTTGAAGCTTTAAACTTACCCATTTGGTTTGTGTATGTAACAGGTGTACTCGAACTGTTTTGTGGATTGGGCTTATTAGCAGGTTTCTGGAAAAACAAACTAATTACTTGGTCCGCAGGTTTCATCGCAGTTATTATGGCTGGAGCCGTTTTCTTTCATTTTGCAGCTGGGCAAGGAATAGCAGAAGCGGCTCCTGCCAGCATCATTTTCTTACTTGCATTGATTCTAACCTATGGTCAATATCGTCTTAATTCAAAATCATAATGATGTATTTGAGAAGGCGGGATTCGTCACCCCGCCTTCCATACCACAATGATGCCTTATAAGTACCCGTAGATATGATTCAAATATTAATTTAATACCGGCGATAGGAGCTAAAATGTTATTGTCGTAAAATAAGCAGTGATAAGTATTTGGTTCCTATTTTTGAAAATGAACGCTAGGACGGACTTCTCTCTTGTTTTACAAATAAACCCCCTTGCTCCAAGAAGGAACAAGGGGGTTTTGTTATGTAGCCTGGCGACGACCTACTCTTCCAGGGACCTGCGTCCCAAGTACCATCGGCGCGGGAGGGCTTAACGATCGTGTTCGGTATGGGAACGAGTGGTTCCCCTCCGCTATAGCCA
>NZ_JANTPT010000010.1 GCF_024753565.1 Mechercharimyces sp. CAU 1602
TGTCTCCTCCGAACCTAGCGGCCCGGATTCTCTGACTCCCACCTATCCTGTACAAATCGTACCCAAATTCAATATCAGGCTACAGTAAAGCTCCACGGGGTCTTTCCGTCCTGTCGCGGGTAACCCGCATCTTCACGGGTACTACAATTTCACCGGGTCTCTCGTTGAGACAGTGCCCAAGTCGTTACGCCTTTCGTGCGGGTCGGAACTTACCCGACAAGGAATTTCGCTACCTTAGGACCGTTATAGTTACGGCCGCCGTTTACTGGGGCTTCGGTTCCTAGCTTCGCCTTAACGGCTAACCAGTCCCCTTAACCTTCCAGCACCGGGCAGGCGTCAGCCCCTATACTTCGCCTTGCGGCTTCGCAGAGACCTGTGTTTTTGCTAAACAGTCGCTTGGGCCTTTTCACTGCGGCCCCCTCGGGCTGTTACACCCTACCGGGGCACCCCTTCTCCCGAAGTTACGGGGTCATTTTGCCGAGTTCCTTAACGAGAGTTATCCCGCGCACCTGAGGATTCTCTCCTCGCCTACCTGTGTCGGTTTGCGGTACGGGCACCAGATATCTCACTAGAGGCTTTTCTTGGCAGTGTGAGATCAGGGACTTCGGTACTGTGATTTTCCCTCGTCATCACGGCCTGGCCTTAAGAAGGAACGGATTTACCTATCCCTTCAGCCTCACCGCTTGAGCGCGCTCTTCCAATCGCGCGCTTCCCTTACCCTCCTGCGTCCCCCCATCGCTCAAACAATATCGTGGTGGTACAGGAATATCAACCTGTTGTCCATCGCCTACGCCTTTCGGCCTCAGCTTAGGTCCCGACTTACCCTGAGTGGACGAGCCTTGCTCAGGAACCCTTAGGCTTTCGGTGGAGGGGATTCTCACCCCTCTTTTCGCTACTCATACCGGCATTCTCACTTCCCAGCGCTCCACCATCCCTCACGAGATGACTTCGATGCCCTGGGAACGCTCCCCTACCATGTCTTTCGACATCCGCGGCTTCGGCGGTTTGTTTAGCCCCGTTACATTTTCGGCGCAGAGTCACTTGACCAGTGAGCTATTACGCACTCTTTCAATGATGGCTGCTTCTAAGCCAACATCCTGGTTGTCTTAGCAACTCCACATCCTTTGCCACTTAACAAACACTTGGGGGCCTTAGCCGGCGGTCTGGGCTGTTTCCCTCTTGACTACGGATCTTAGCACTCGCAGTCTGACTCCTGAAGATAAGTCGATGGCATTCGGAGTTTGACTGAGCTCGGTAACCCGGGAAGGGCCCCTTACCCAATCAGTGCTCTACCTCCATGACTCTTCCTTCAAGGCTAGCCCTAAAGCTATTTCGGGGAGAACCAGCTATCTCCGAGTTCGATTGGCATTTCACCCCTACCCACACCTCATCCCCTGAATTTTCAACTTCAGTGGGTTCGGGCCTCCATTTCGTATTACCGAAACTTCACCCTGGACATGGGTAGATCACTCGGTTTCGGGTCGACGACGACGTACT
>NZ_JANTPT010000011.1 GCF_024753565.1 Mechercharimyces sp. CAU 1602
TTGATTGCTCAAATTTCACTGACTTGGGTCTATCTTTCGCTCTTCAGTTTTCAAGGAACGTTTTCTTCTTTTTTCCTCACCGCTCTTTCGCGGCGACAAGATCTATCTTACCATAGCAATCTCACTTGCGTCAAGAAGTTTTTTATATCGCGTTTTGTCGCTTTGCAGTGACTCACGCTATTGATCGCTTTCTTAGCGACAAAGATTATCTTACCATGGATAGGAACGTGCTGTCAACAGCTGATTCTCTTTTGATGTATTAATAAAGCTAATTCTCTTTATATTACTAACCTTTGTGGTATGATAAAGATGGTAGTAGCCTGAGCGGGGCAGGTGGCACACCTCCATATAGGAAGGGGGTGAGGCCGTGGTGAGCGTACTGCAAGTCTTTATCGACGTCGTCAGTGTAGCCATTCAGTTATTTGCTGTATGGATCGCTTACCAGTCATTGAAACATAAGAAATGACCCGCCCTCTGGTAAAGGTTAGCGGGTCATTTCCCCTATCTGTGGCCGCCTGTTTCGTGCGGCAGCTACCACTGACAGCAGGATCTGCTCATCCTGCTGTCTTTACTATTGTTACCGCTATTGTACCATATATATTCTCAATTTTCCAAGTCGTATTCTTGACACGATCTGCCCGACCGCAAGTAATCGCAGTCCTTCTTTCAAGATGTTCAGGGAGGCGTTAATGTCTCGGTCATGATGAGCGTGACATTCTGGACAGGTCCCCTCCCTTACATTGAGGTTCTTCACCTCTTTGTTTCGATAGCCACAGGAAGAGCATAGCTGACTCGAAGGATAGGATTTCCCCACCTTCACAACGCTTCTCCCATACCACTTGGCTTGATACTCGAGCAGGGTGACAAACTCCGACCAGGAAGCATCGGTGATGGATTTCGCCAGCGTGCGATGCTTCACCATGTTTTTGACCTGTAGGTCTTCAATGCAGATCGTTTGGTTTTCACGGATCAGCTTAGAAGACAGCTTATGTAGGAAGTCATGACGAGCGTTCGTGATCTGTTCGTGGATGCAAACCACGTTAATCCGTGCTTTGTGCCAGTTGGAACTGCCTTTAGTTCGACGACTCATGATCCGCTGTGCCTTTGCCAACTGCTTTTCATAGTGACGAAAAAAGGCGGAAGGCTTGATCTTCGTTCCATCAGATAAGCTTCCTCTGGCCCTTTACTCCCTCTCTTTTATTAATCAAGAGAACTTCATAACTACACATAACAAAACCCCCTTGTTCCAAGAAGGAACAAGGGGGTTTGTTATGTAGCCTGGCGACGACCTACTCTTCCAGGGACCTGCGTCCCAAGTACCATCGGCGCGGGAGGGCTTAACGATCGTGTTCGATATGGGAACGAGTGGTTCCCCTCCGCTATAGCCACCAGACAGGTGAAGGTTCACACCTTCAAAAGTAAATACTTCGGCCGGAGTCAAGGGAGTGAGGATCTAGAGGGTAAGCCCTCGACCGAT